>JBAZJT010000002.1 GCA_041651175.1 Elusimicrobiales bacterium
ACGTAACCGCGCTCAACCCGGAAATTCCCTGCATGGCGGACGGGCAACTCGTTAACCTGAAACTTTCAGGCCAGCCCTGTGCGGGGCGGCTTTATTATATAATCATGCCATGCAGTCTAAATTTTTCAGGCCCAGCCGCAAGCTGCGCGACGCCGCGCTTAAAATACCCCCGGGCGGCGGCCCAGCCAAGAACCGGCGGCGGCTGCACGGCAGGGGCAAGGAGCTGGTGGCCGTGGGCGACCTGCACGGCGAGCTGGACGGCTTTCTTGAAATACTGCTTCACGCCGGCCTCATAGACAACCGCGCCAAATGGAAGGGGGGAAATAAAACCCTCGTTCAGATGGGCGATGTGATAGACAGGGGGCCGCACTCCATTCATCTGGTGAATCTGCTGGCGCGGCTTCAGCGCCAGGCGGAGCTTAAAGGCGGCAAAGTGGTGCGCCTTGCCGGCAATCACGAGCTGGAGCTGCTGCGCGGCAACACCTATCTGACGACTTTAAGCCCCGAGCAGGTGGAGCAGTACCGCCGCCAGCTTGCCTGCGATATTCTGGAGGGCAAGACGCTGTCCGCCTATTCCCAGCAGGGGTATCTGTTCACCCATGCCGGGCTTACCGGCGAGCTTGTGGCCATGCTCTCCAACGGCCAGCCGGACGAGGCCGCCCTGGCGGACATGATAAACAAAATCATGGTCGAATCCGTCATGCGCAACGATTACGGGCATCCGATTTTCAATGTGGGCGCGCTGCGCGGCGGGCGGCATCGCTTTGGCGGGATATTCTGGGAGGATGTGCGCGCGCTGTTTTGCTCTGAGGGGGCGGGGGCGATACGGCAGGTCATCGGGCATACGCCGTTAAAGCGGATAGCGCAGTCCGAAAACGGCAGGCTGGTGGCCATAGACGTGGGCATTTTCAACGGGGCGGGCGGGGGGCGCTCCTATATCACAATCAAGCGCGGCAAGGTAACGCCGGTTGAAATACGCCCGGTGAGGGAAATCCTGCCCGCGCTGCATATTCCGCCTCCTCCCCGCCCGCCGGAATTGTGATGCGCCGCGCGGCGTTGGCCGTCATAGCGGCGGCGATGCTGGCGGTTTCATTGCGCGCGCTGAAGGCGGACAGGTGGAGCGGCTGGGATTTTGGCGACGCGCAGACTCTGTTGTGCCTCAACCAGTGGGACAAACACGGCATTTTAACGGATAAATTCCTTTTCTCCCCGCAGGGATACGCGCCTTTCATGCAATTGCTGGACCGGGAGCCGCTGCGCCGCCATGCGCGCGGGATTTCGCCGCGCGCCTCCTCCGCCGGGCCCAGGCTTTTGTACACGCATTATCCGTCCGGCTATCTGCTGCCCCAGGCCGCCGCGTATTTCGCCGGATTTAAGGGGCCGGGGGCGCTCAGGCTTTTGCAGTCCGCTTTTTCCTGCGCCGCGCTGATTCTGCTGTTTCTGGTTTTTGAATCTTTGGCCGGGCCCGCCGCCGGGCTGGCGGGTATTGTTTTTTACGCGCTGTCGCCCGGATTTATGAATTTCGCGGATTCGCTGGCGAATCAGCCGCTTGACGATTTGCTGCGTTTTGCCTTCATGCTGTTGATTCTGCGCAAACGTTACCTGTGGGGCTGGCTGTGCCTGTTTGCGCTTTCGCTTTGCTCTTATGATTCGGTGTTGTTCTGCCTGCTGTGGGTTCCGGCGGCGGATTTTATAGCCGGAACGGACCGGGATTTCCGCCGCTATGCGGCTTTTGCCGCCGCGCCGATGCTGGCGGGCTGCGTTCAGTTAGCCCAGAATGCCTGGTATCTGGGATTTGCGGACGCGGCTGCGGACATGAAATCAACATTCCTGCTGCGCGCGATGACACATAGCGGGCTTAAAGAGCGGCTGGCCAATATGGCGTATCCGTATTACCACAGCTTCGGCTTGTATGGGCTGATTGCGCTGGCTGCGGGGTGCGGCGCGTTTTTCGCCGTCCGTGCGGACGGCGGAAAACGCGCCGCCATCGCGCTGCTGGCCTGCGGGGCGGTTTTCATGCTGGCATTGCCGTCGGCGGCGTCGCTTTCATACCAGACCCGGCAGCTTATGCCGTTTTTCGCGTTCTGCTTTGCCGCCGCAATGACACAATGGCGGGAAATCTCCGCGCGGACGGCGGCGGCTCTTTTATGCGGCGTTTTGGCCTTGTTCCTGCTGCGGCTGCCGGGGAGTTTCGGGCCGGTTCCGCTAACGCGGGACAGGAACATCGCGCTGGCCCGCGCGCTGGATAAACTGCCCGCTGAAAAGCCCGCCGTCCTGTTTGAAACCGGCTTTTTCGGCGATAACGGCTATTGGGAGAAGGATTATGTCAGGGGCTATCACCAGCCGCACCCGCTGCTGGAATACTATTTCGGCAAAAAACTGATTTTGAGCTTTTCGGACCCGCATGACCTGGCCCGCGACATGCGGCTTATTCTGGACGGCTCCGGCCCCGTGTTCACTCCCATTATCGCCGCAAAGGACAAAAAAACCCTGGATGCCGCCACAGCCGCGCTTAAATCAGAAAACATCATAAAAAACGGCTCGGAAGCGCGCGTTTTCGGCGTCGGGGACGAATGGGCGGCGGTTGTTCCTTTATAGTATAATAACCCGAATGCGAGTTTATTCAACGGGAGGCCCCATGGCATACAAAAAATCTGATTTTCTGAAAAAGACCATAGAGCATATAGACATCCGCAAGCATAACGTGGTCAAACTGGTGGAGGATATGGATAAAATGGCCTTCACCGCGCGCGACACCGCCCGCGCCGCCAAAGTCTACGACATGATGCTGCGCGACAAAAAATGTTCCGTGTTCCTGTGCCTGGCCGGCTCCATATTCTCCGCCGGGCTGAAAAAGACCGTTGTGGAGATGGTCAAAAACAACATGGTGGATGCCATAGTCTCCACCGGCGCGCTTATCGTGGACCAGGATTTCTTTGAGGCGATGGGCTTCAAGCATTACATCGGCACACCCTTCGGCATAGACGATAATGTGCTGCGCGACCTGCATATAGACCGCATCTACGACACCTTCATAGACGAGGACGACCTGCGCGTTGTGGACGAGACCATGCACAAAATCGCCGACTCTCTGGAGCCGCGCCCCTACTCCTCGCGGGAGTTCATATACGAGATGGGCAAATACCTCTCCAAAAACGCCAAAAACCGGGATTCCGTGGTGCTGGCCGCCTATCAGAAAGGCGTGCCGATATTTGTGCCCGCGTTTTCGGACTGTTCGGCGGGGTTCGGCATGGCGCTGCATCAGCATATGAACCCGGCAAAGCACATGTCGCTTGATTCGGCGGCGGATTTTCTGGAGCTTACCAAAGTCAAAATGGAAGCCGGCGAGACCGGCCTGTTCATGATAGGCGGCGGCGTGCCCAAGAACTTCGCGCAGGACACCGTGGTCTGCGCCGAGGTGCTGGGCGCGGATGTGCCAATGCACAAATACGCCGTGCAGGTTACCGTGGCCGATGCGCGCGACGGCGCGTTGTCGGGCTCCACACTTAAAGAGGCCAGCTCCTGGGGCAAGGTGTCCACCTCCTACGAGCAGATGGTGTATGCCGAGGCCACCCTGGCCGTGCCGGTCATAGCGGGCTACGGCTACCACAAGGGCGCGTGGAAAACGCGCAAAGCCCGGAATTTTGCCGCGATGTTTGGCAAAACGGAAACAAAACGCGGCCAGCTTTGCGGCTGCGGCTGTCATTAAGGAGGAGGGGAGATGAGAAAACTTATAGCGGTTGTCGCATTGTCGGTATTGCCTGTGTGCGGCGCGAGCGCGTATTTCGACGGCGGATTGGGCGGCGTCTCCGGGGCGGACAGTTACTCCGGTTTCAACGCCTTCGCCGAAGTCGGGATGGACAATTTCTATGTCCGCCCGGCCTACGGCTCTTACAAAAGCGACGCCACCAACAAGAACACCTATTCCACCTATTCCGCGCGGGTGGGGTATGAAAAGCTGATATTCGCGTTGGGCCTGGAAGGCGGAACAACGCCCAAAAAAAGCAACGGCTCCTACGAATACGGCAATAATTACATCTCCGGCGATATCACCTTTTCCGTCTCGCCCACCGGCGGCAGGGCGATGCGCCTGGCCGGCCCGCGTTCCGGCGGCGGCGGGGCAAAGGGCGAAGGCCTCACCCGCGTTGATTTCGGGGCCAGCCTCACCCGCATAAGCCACGACTTCAGCACGCTCTCCGACAAGGTGGGCGAGACCGACGGCTCGGTGTTCGCGGGGGTTATGTTCCTCGGCACGCAGATAAGCGCGAAGTTCGTGAAAAACCTCTCCTACAGCCAGGATATAACCGGCTCCATGCCCGTCCCCATGACGGTGGAACTGCCCGGCACCATGATATGCACGCAGGGGTATATCAATCAGGCGCTCAACGCGCGCGTTGATTTCACCATGCTGCCGCTGGTAACGCCTTTTATCTCCTATACGGCAACTCAGTATAAAGGGGATAATCCGCTGCTCTCGCTGGCCAGCATCTCCAAGGCCTACATGCTGGGCGCGACGGTGGGGCTGGACATGCTCAACATCAACGCCGCCTACCAGATATTTGACCCCGGCGTGGGGCATTCGTCCACCAATTATTTCTCGCTGGGCGCGGGCCTGAAGTTCTGACAGCAACGGACAGATTCTGAATGGTATTTGAAAGCAAGTCGCCGCCGCCGGCGCTGCGCGCCCTTGTTTTGCTGGCGGGGCGGCTGCTGGCGGCGCTTGCTTTTCTGGCGGTATCGCTGGGCCAGGCCCTGCATTATGGCGACGCATGCGCGGCGGCGCGTTCATTGGGAATGCCGTGGGCGGATGTTTATGTGGCCGCCGCGTCCGCCATGCAGTTTGCGGGCGGGCTGATGCTGGGGCTTGGCTGGCGGGCGCGGCTGGGCGCGGCGTTTTTATCTGCCAGCCTGCTGCCGGCGGTGTGGATGTTTACCCTGCCGGCGGCCAACAGGCTTTACCTGGCCGGCGCGCTTGCCGCGCTGGGCGGGCTTATGCCGTATCTGGTTACGGGCGCGGGGCCATACAGCCTGGATAATCTGCGCCGGGTGCTTTCAAAATGACCGAATCACAATACCGTAATTTCGCGCGCAAATACAGGCCGGAAACCTTCGCGGAGATGGCCGGGCAGGAGCATGTAACAAAGACCCTCTGCAACTCGCTCAAGCTTGGCAGGGTGGCGCACGCATACCTTTTCTACGGCCCGCGCGGCTGCGGCAAGACAACGGCGGCCCGCGTGCTGGCCAAGGCGCTCAACTGCCAGTCCAACGACGGCAAGCCCGCGCCGGAGCCGTGCTGCAAATGCCGCCCCTGCCAGGAAATCGCCGCCGGCGCCGACATGGACGTGCTGGAAATGGACGCCGCCAGCCATACCCAGGTGGAAAAAATCCGCGAGGTTATACTGGACACCGTCTCCCTAAGCCCGGCGCGCGACAGATACAAGGTTTTCATACTGGACGAGGTGCACATGCTCTCGGCCAGTTCCTTCAACGCGCTGCTAAAGACCGTGGAGGAGCCGCCCCCGCATGTGGTGTTCATCCTCGCCACCACCGAGCGGCACAAGGTTCCGGCCACCATAATATCGCGCTGCCAGTCTTTCCGCATACGGCCTTTCATGCCGGAGGCGATAGCGGAGCATCTGGCCCGCATCGCCGCGGCGGAAAAAATAGACATTTCGCGCGACGCGCTGGCCTTCATCGCCCGGTCCGCCGGCGGAGTGATGCGCGACGCGCACAGCCTGCTGGACCGCGCCGTGTCCCACTGCGCGGGGAAAATAGAGGCCGCCGACGTTTCCGAAATGCTGGGCGCCGCGCCGGAGGAGCTTATCGGGCAGGCGGTTTCCGCCGTGCTGGCGCGCGACGGCGCCGCGCTGCATGCGGTGTTTCGCAAGGCGAACACGGAGGGTTTTGAGCCCGCCGCCCTGCTGCGCGACATCAGAAACGGCTTTGCCTCCATGTTTTTCTGCCGCATAGACCCCGCCGCGCAGGAGCCTTTCCCCGGCGCCGCCGAACTTGCCAAAAGCCGCCAGTCCGCGGAGCTTGCCAGTCTGGCGCGCAGGATAGGCCGGCTGGCGGACGAGATTCGCTTTTCCGACACGCAGGCCGTCGCTGCCGAGGTGGGGCTGTTCACGCTGCTGGAGTCGGTTCCCGATATTGACGGGTTTGTGCGCAGGCTGGAATCTCTTGAATCCCGCCTGTCCGGCGAGGCCGCCGCGCCGCCCCGTCCTGTTTTGCCCGCCGCCGCAAAAGCCGAAACGGCGGCCGCTCCGCAGCCCCGGCCTTCCGCGGCGGCGCAGCCTGAAACGCTGCCGGAGCCGGCGCGGAAATCGGTTCTGCCGCAAAAGCCCGCGCAGGCCGCGCCGCCGGCCCCATCGGAGCCGGACGGCGTTGTCTGGAAAAAGCTGCTGGACTCGCTTGCCCGCAAGCGGCCCATGCTGCACGATTTGCTGAAGTCCGCTTCCGTTGAATTTTCCGCGCAGGCGTGGACGGTTTCCGTGCCCGGCAATTTCGCCTACCAGTCGGCGGGGCGCAACGCCGCCGCCGTCTCCGCGGAGCTGGAGGCGGTGTCAGGGCGGCATATCAAGCTGCTGTTTCACGAGGCTCCCGCGCAGGAGCCGCCGCCCGACGGCGGCGAAACCGCCCCCGCGGATTCCATCTCGGACGAGGATTCTCTTGCCGGGGCCGCCTGGCAGGACATAAATTCCGCCTCCGCGCCGCAGGACGCGGCGGTGCGCAAGGTGGTAAAGCTTTTTAACGGGAAAGTGATAAAGAAATGAAAACCGTTGAGCGTCTGAAAACCGCTTTCCGGCGGCTGCCGGGCGTGGGGCCCAGGCAGGCCGAGCGTTTCGCCATGCATTTCCTGCGCGCCTCGCCCTCCCAGGCCGAGGAGTTGGCCTGCGCGCTGCGCGATGTTAAAAATTCCGTCAAACTCTGCCGGGGCTGTTTCTCGTACTGCGAGGGCGACACCTGCGCGATATGCGCCGACCCGTCGCGCGACGGGCGCGTCATCTGCGTGGTGGAGGAGCCGCAGGACATAGAGGCTTTCGAGCGCGCCGGCGGCTTCAACGGGCGCTACCATGTGCTGCACGGCGCCATTTCCCCGGCCGACGGCAAAGGCCCCTCCGCGCTTAGGATTGCGGAGCTGCTGGAGCGCGTTAAAACCTCCGGCGCGGACGAAATCATAATCGCCACCGACCCGGACGCCGAAGGCGAGGCCTCCGCGCTTTATATTTCGCGCGAGCTGCGCGGCCTTGCCAGGGTTACGCGCATAGGCTACGGCGTGCCGCTGGGCGCGGACCTGGATTATACCGACGAGGCGACGCTGGGCTGCGCCATGAAAGGCCGCACGCCCATGGGGTGAAAATCATGTCATTTACGGACGATTTTTTCCGGCGGCTTGAGGCCGCGTTCAGAAAAGTTGAGGCAGCCGACGGCTCCGGCGCAAAGCTGTCCGTGCCGGAGGCGGCGGAGGCCGCCTACTCCCTCATGCGCCGCGCCGCCGCGGCGGGGGGGAAAGTCATCATCATCGGCAACGGCGGCAGCGCGGGCATAGCCAGCCACATCTCGCTTGATTTATGGAAAAACGGCGGCATCAGGTCGCTGGCTTTCAACGATCCGTCTCTTCTGACCGCGCTGGCCAACGACCTGGGGACGGAGCGGATTTTTGAAGCCCCCGTCCGCGAATTCGCCGAAAGCCGCGACGCGCTTATAGCCATAAGCAGTTCCGGCAAATCGCCCAATATCATCAACGCCGTGAAGGCCGCCGCCGAAAAAGGCTGCGCCGTCATCACCATGTCCGGCTTTGCGCCCGACAATCCGCTGCGCGGAGCCGGGGCGGTCAATTTCTATGTTCCGGACACCGGCTACGGCTTTGTGGAAACCGTCCACGCCGGCCTGTGCCACTGCCTCGTGGACATGGCCATCAGCGACAGAAAACCCCGCCCCGCATAACCAGTCTCCCGCGAATCCGGCTGTCAACCGCGATTTCCGGGTGCGGGAAAATTTGAAGGAAACAGGCTGCGCCGTTGCGGCCCGTCTGAGGAGAATGGGGTTGTCTGCCGGGAAAGTTCTGGAGCAAGCGTGATGAACTTTGAAATCCGCCGCGCCGGGCGGGAGGATGTGTCCGCGCTGGCCGGCATAGAGGCCGCGCAGCCGTTTGCCGCCGGCTGGGGCGAAAAGGGGCTGCTGGCGGAACTGGACAAGCGCGAATCTCTTCTGCTGGCGGCTTTCGGGCCGGACGGGGCGGCGGGATTTTGCTGCGCGGCGGTGCTGCCGCCGGAAATGCAAATACTCAATATAGCGGTGTCGCCGGCCCGCGCGCGGGCGGGGATAGCCTCCGCGCTTATCGCGGCGGCGCGCTCCCGCGCCGTGCAGGCGGGCTGCGCCCTTGTAACGCTGGAAGTCAGCGCCGCCAATTCCGCCGCCATCGCGCTTTACGGAAAGCTGGGGTTTTCTGTTGTGGGCCGCAGGCCCAAATTCTATAATGGTTGCTGCGATGCGCTGCTTATGAATTTGGAGATAATGCCATGAAATATCTGCTGCCCATGCTGCTTTCCGTTCTGTGCGCCGCGCCCGCCCGCGCCTCCCGGCAGGGCGAGGCGTATATGCGCTATATTCACGGCCTGCTAAGCGAATATGAGGGGAAAAGCGAGGACGCCGCCGCCGATTACGCCGAGGTCATCAAGCTGGACCCGAAGGCCTCCTCCGTGGGCCGGCAGGCGGTGCAGCTGGCCGCGCGGCTGGGCAAAATGGACGAGGCCGCCCGCCTGACCGAGGAATTGGTCAAAAACGACCCCGCCGAATCCGACAACTGGGCCATGAAAGGCGCCGTCGCCTGGGCCAGAAACGACAGGGACGGCGCAATCAAGGCCTACGAGAAGGCCGTCTCCCTCAACCCCGCCAACGCTCCGGCGCTTTACCAGGCGGCGCAGATATTAAAGCCCTCCAACCCGCAGGCCGCCTACGGCTATCTGGACAAATACATGGAGGCGGAGCCGGAAGCCGCGCCGCAGACTCTGGTGGAAATGGCCAACATAAAATTCAAAAACGGCGACCCGGCGCTTGCCGAGACGCTGCTTAAAAAATGCCAGTCTAAATTCCCGGACGTGATAACCTGCCGCTACGCGCTGGCGCAGCTCTATGAAATAAGCGGCGACACCGAAGCCGCGCTGGGCCAGCTTAAATCCGTAGAGCCGCTGGACCCGGCCAGCGCGGCGCTGATGTCGCATCTGGGCGGGGTGTGCATGGCGCTGGGCAAGACGGAAGAGGCGCGCCAGTACTTTCTTAAAACCAAAAAACTTGATGCCGGCAACTCCGACGCCGCCTTCTGGCTGGCCGCGCTGGCCGAGCATGACGGCGATTTCGCCGCCGCGGCGGATTACATCCGCGCCAGCTCCTCCTACGACAGCGACCCGGCCCTGTCGCTGCGCCTTAGCTATTACCTGACGCAGACCGGACGCTATTCCGACGCCGTGGGCGAGCTTGAGCAGGCCCGCAAAAAATGGCCCGATAATTACGAACTGGGCTACTTCCTTGCGTTGGGACTGGACGACACCGGACAGACCCGCAAGGCCATGGACATACTAAAGGACATCACCGCCGCCAAACCGGACTACCGCGAGGCGCAGCTTCAGTACGGCATCATGGCCGAAAAAACCGGCGACATGGCGACAGCGGAGGCGCAGTTCAAAAAACTGCTGGAAAAAACCCCGGACGACGCGATGGTGCTGAATTATCTCGGCTATTCGCTTGCCGACAGGGGCATGAAGCTGGATGATGCCGAAGGCTATATAAAACGCGCCCTGTCCGTTTCGCCGGACAACGGCGCATACATAGATTCGCTGGGCTGGATTTATTTCAAGAAAGGCCGCCACGCCGACGCGCTGGCCCAGCTCAAACGCGCCGCCGGCATAATCAACGGGGACGAAACCGTCTGGCAGCATCTGGGCGACGTGTTCTGCGCGCTGGGGGATTTCAAAAACGGCTGGCTGTCCTATAAAATCTCGCAGGGCATAAAGCCGGACCAGAAAGACATAGCCTCCAAAGCCGAAACCGCGGAAAAGAAACTTTCCCGCGCCGACACCGCCGCGCTGGCGCTGGATTTCATGAAGCAGGCGCGGCCCCGCGCGCTTAAATACGGCGCGCTGTGCGCGCTGACGGCCTCCGGCGGGGGCAAGGCGGCGGAGTTCGGCGCGATAATAAGCTACAGCAGCGCGGCGCTGTCGCTGGACGTGTCGGGGCCGCTGTTTACTCCGGCGGCGGGCTACAAACTATCAGTGGAGGAAGGCGGCGCGCGCGCCTTCTCGTCCTCCTACGGGGCAGGCTCGGATCAACTGGATAAAATAGCGCGGCGGATGATGAATCTGCTTTACGATTACTATTCGGGCGGGATATACCCGCCAAAGCCGGACAAATTCTCCGGCGGCTGCCTGAAAGCCCGTGGCGGGGAAGTCTGTCTGGATAAAACCGGCGCTTTCGCCGAGGAATTCACCCGCAGCGACGACGGCAAGGTATCGCTGAAAACCGGATTTTCAAAGCCGGGCGCGGGAAAAATGCCGGACCTGATGGAATTCAAATCCTCCGGGCTTAAAATCAGCTTCACCGTAACCAAATCGCAATTGGAGCAGCAGCCCCGCCGCTACACGGTCCCGGGACTGGAATAACAGCGCCTCCGCCCTGTTGGCTCCCGCATAAACCCGGAAATCGCAGTTATAGCGAGAACCGAGACGAAAAATGGCAAAGCAGATTCGGCACAAAAAAGCGCGAGCAGGCCCTCAGGCCTGTAAGCGCTTTTTTGGAGATGCGAAGCCGTTTTTCGTCGAATTCCGCTACTCAACTGCGATTTCCGGGCCAATATATCCTATGAAAAAACGCCGCCGCAGCATTGGCTGCGGCGGCGTTTTGTATGCCGAATGATTACGAGCGGTAGTAGCGGTAGTCTATGTGCGGGAATATGTTGTCGCGCCATTCAAGGCCGCGCACAAATTCCTCGTTAAGCCCGTTTCCCAGTATCTGGCTGTAGAGCTCGTTGAAGTTCCTGACATGCTCGGTGGTGCGCTTGGTGGAATAATTGGCCGCGCTGCCCACGGTCATCAGAAATCCCCAGTCCGAAGACTGCGCCAGCACAAGCTCCCGCGCCGCCTGGTTGAGCGCGCGCAGCAGCAGCCCGTCGGCGGACTGGAACCGGTTGGCAAGCTCCGACATGCGCTGGGCGCATTTGAGGAGGTGGCGGTAAATCCAGTCGTTGGTGCCGTTGAGCCAGACCTCGTTATAGCCCTTGTCGCCCCAGGAGGACATGGAGGGCTGTATAACCTGATTGTCCGGATTCTCGGCCAGGTATTCGCTGGCGGTAACCGGGCGGATTGTGTCCTGGTCGTAATGCATCTTGCGGAACAGGAATTCCAGGAAATCCGGCCCCTCGTACCACCAGTGGCCGAACAGTTCCGCGTCGTACATGGAGGTAATCAGCGGCTTTTTGCCCAGGAAACCGTGCAGATATTCTATTTGCCGCTCGCGGTTGAACAGGAAATTGCCGGCGTGGCTGGCGGCAACGTCGCGCGCCTCGCCCGGATTATAGGGCTGCTTTTCGCTGAGCGCGACCTTGCCGGTGATTTTGTGGTATTTGACCGCTATGTTGCGCCGCACCCCGTCGGAGTGCAGATAGGGCTTGATATACTCGTATTCCAGGTCATAGCCCAGGTCGCGGTAGAATTCGCGGTAACGGTGGTCGCCGGGATAGCCCATTTCGGCGCTCCAGACCTGGTGGGCGGATTCCATGTCGCGCGCGAAGGCTGCCACTCCCGAGGGGCAGTAAACCGGCGCGTACACCCCGTAGCGCGGACGGGGCGAGCCGTAAAGCACCCCGTGCGTCTCCATGAAAAAATACCGTATTCCGGCTGCTTTCAGATAGGCGTCGTCGCCCGGATTGTAGGCGCATTCCGCCAGCCATATGCCGCGCGGGTTCCTGCCAAAGCGCCGGGCATAATCGTCCGCCGCTATGCGGATTTGCGCGCCGACAGATTCTTTTCTGAGCTGGAGCGGCAAAAAGCCGTGGGTGGCGCAGCAGGTGATGATTTCCAGCTTGCCCATGTCCTGGAATTTTTTGAAACCCTCCAGCACATTGCAGTGGTAATAATCCTCGTAGAGCTCGCGTATTCTGCGGAATTTGCGGTGGTACATCTGCGCCACGGGAGCGTACGGGGTGTGCTGGGTGCGGCCCATTTCCTTTTCGGACAGCTCCAGCCGCTGATGCAGGTATTTGGAGAAGCGGTTTTTCAGCAGTTCGTCCGACATCATCGCGCAAAGCGGCGGCGTCAGCGACATGCTGATGCGGAAATCCACCCCGTCCTGCGCCAGCCTTTCGTAAACGTCCAGCAGGGGCAGGTAGGTCTCCGTCATCGCTTCAAAAAACCAGTCTTCCTCCAGGAAATCCTCGTACTCGGGATGCCGGATGAAGGGCAGATGCGCGTGCAACTGAAGAAGCAGATAGCCTTTTTCTTTACCGTTTTTCATCTGATGTGGTGACTCTGTTAGCGGTGATGGTTATGCTGCGATGGTCCACATCGTCATTGCTTGTGGCGTGTATGGGCAGTTCAAGCGTTCCGTCCGGGAACGAGAACCGCATGGAGAACGTGCCGTCCGGGTTCAGCTTGACGCTGCGTCCCGCCACGGTAACTTTGGCGTCCGGCTCGGTAGCGCCGTAAAGTATCAGTTCGCAGTCGGCAACCAGCCAGAACTGGCGTTGGCCGCCCTCGCGCCTGCCGCCGGGAAGGGAGGTGATTCCCCAGGAAGCCGCGCGCGAAAACACGGCCTTTAGCATCTCCCAGCGCTGGGCGAGAGCCTTGGCCACCTCTCCGGAACCTTTGCCTATGTACTCCACGCCGGAGAGCTTGAGCAGCCGCTCAAAATCGCCGCTGACCGACATCCAGTTCTCGTCCGTAACATCCGAGACGCGGCCCGCCGGCAGCGAAACGGCGTTGCTGCGGACTATGAGTATGAATTTGCCGTCCGGCGTAACAAGCCCCACGTCGCAGACATAGCTTTTGCCGGCTTCCGGCACGTTCAGATACCAGCTGCGCGCCGCCAGCACTATGGGAACGTCGTAATAGCCGCGGGCGTTGCCGCCGTCAAACTGTGCGATGCCGGTTACGTCGTAGACGCGCGCCACCGGCTTTGCGGCGGAAAAAATATCCTCGCCATGCGCCGCTTTTATGTTTCTGGTGGCATTTTCGGTGATGTCCCACATCAGGAACATCCAGAGCGGGTCCCGCGGCAGAAGATACGCCTCGGTATCGCCGTACGAATCCGGCAGCCTGCCGCCCTCAACCGGCGCGGGGCCGCGCTGGCCCTTCATGTATTCAGTGGATGACACGTTTTGCGAGCCCATGTTTTAGCTCCCCTCATGCTTTACGCCATGAAATCGGTGAACACCCTGCGCCCGTCCCGACATGCCGGACAAGGCTTCACCCCAAACCCGACCGGGCCCCTTCCGCACCCGGACTCCTGCTTAATCCCTTATATCTATTATAGAAATAAAGCGCTTCCCCCGTCAAGCCGCGGTTCCCGCCGCCTGTCTCACTCCGCAATGATTCTCAGCGCTTCGGCGGGACGTTTGAGCGGAAAATAATGGTCCCCGCTTACAATCCTCATTTCAAAAGAACCGGTCGCGTCCCTGAATACCGCGCCCGGCTGCGGCGCGGGAGGGGGCGTCATGTCAAAACGCGCCATCACCGTCCTGGCGAAAGCCCATTTCAGCAGTTGGTCGTTTGCGGAGGCGACCCAGGTCAGTTTGACGCCGTTGTCCTTTACGCGCTTGACGTCGGCATCGCCGAAGCAGAGCTTGGATACCGCGTGAGAGCGGCGCACAATCCCCTCCTGCCAGCCGGGCAGGGCGCAATCTTCGCGCAGCCGCCTGGCAAGCCTCAGCCGGATATGGTCTATCTTTTCCGGCCAGTGGGCGGACAAATGCTCCGCCGTCATGTCAACCGCGTATTTGGAAGCCGACGCCAGCGCCTGCGCCCGGCGCGCCGGCCAGGCCCTCGCGTCAAAATCCGGCGGAGGGGGCGACGCGGCGGCGTACCCGTCCTGCCAGTTCAGCCAGGACAGGAACTGCTCCAGTTGCGCGGCGGATTTGTAAAAATCCTCCAGCTCCGGGTCGCGCGAGGCGTCGCCGGTAAGCCCGTTGCAGAGAACCACCTTCGCCCCCCGCAGCCGCTGCAGCGCGGCGGCGGCCTCGCCGTTGGAATGAAGCTGAATCATTCTCTGAAAAACCACGGTGGCGTAGGAATGCAGCAACACATCCACGCGCGGCGCGTATGACGTCTGCGCCGCGAGGTTTATCATGTGCGCCAAGTCCAGCGCGTCGCAGTCGCCCACGGAAAGCGCGGGTTTCCAGCCGGTGGGGCGGTGGCCGCGCATCCAGTAGAAATACTCGTCCCGCTCCGGCCTGGTTTCCACGAAAAAGATGGATTCCGCCGTCTCCTGCACGGCCAGCCCGCCGGCGCACACCAGCGGGATGCTGCCCATATGCCCGCCCTGGCGGCGTTTATAGCATATCTCCAGCCCGTCGGCGGGACTGGAGAATTTGCCCATGGACCAGCCGTCGCCTTCAAAATAGTCGTTCATAAAATAACCCCAGTATAGTTTAGCATTTTTGATATACTGGACAAGCCTGTTCCGCGGCGGCGGCGCCGCCGCGCGAAAACGGGCCACGATACGGCGAAGGAACGCGGTTGAATTCCGCGGCTGCCCCGCAACGGTAAAGCCTCTGACGGCAGAGGACAAGCCCGGTCTATCGCCGGAATCCGGAATCTCCGCGGGGAGATGTGTGCGCGCGCCAACGCGTGAGACTTTCACAATTCCCCCCGGCATTTTTCCGGATATTCTCGCAAGGAGAGAACCATGACCCGGAAAATACCGCATATCATCCTCACAATATTCCTGTCTGCCGCCGCAGCGGCGGCGCAGGAGCAGTCCGTATACCTCTCGCTTGAGGGCGCGCCCGCCTCCGCGCTGGAGGCCGCCGCGCCGGCAGCGGGACAGTTCGCCATAAAACAGCGCGACGCCGCGCTGAAAATGCCGCAAACCCTGGGAGAGACGCTGGAGCTGGACCCCGAAGTGTCGCTGCGCAGGGGCGGCGCGCCGGGGCTTATGGAGCTTGCCGGGCTGCGCGGCTTTGCGTCCAAAAACACCGCCGTGATGTTCAACGGGAAGCGGCTGGCTCCTGATGTTACGGGAACCACGGACCTGTCGCTTCTCAACCCCGCCGGGGCGGATAAAATCCAGGTGTTCGGGGGCGCGGTCTCGCCGCTCTATGGCGCGAATGCCGAGGGAGGCGTCATAAACATTGTCCCGGCGGGCGCAGCCGGCCCGGCGGGAGCGTCCGCCTCCGGCATGGCGGCGGATTTCGGGACGGGGGCGGCCTACGTCCGGGTACGCGGCGGCGCGGGGCCGCTGCGCGCGGCGGTTTCCGGCGGAAGACGGTATTCCGGCGGCTTCCAGCAGAACGGCTGGTATTCCGGCGCGGACATGAGCGCGCAGGCCGTGCTGGCGGGCCGGGAGACGGGGGCGTTTTCGCTGGAAGCCGCCGGCTCAAGCCAGACAAACGGCATCCCCGGCGGCACGCCCGTGCCGATAGCGGAATGGGACGGCAAAAAGGAGCGGCAGGCCAACTCGCTGACGGATAGGCAGTCCGCCGCGCGCAGCCTGCTGGCGGCGGGATATTCGTCGCCGGAGGGCGCCCCGGTGTCGCTGAGGGCGGAGGCGTGGACTTCGCAATACGACATCTGCGCCTGGCAGTACGGCGGCGCAAACAGGACGAAAACATCGCTCAATTCGGGCAGGCTCACCGCCGCGTTTTCGCGGCGGAGCGCGCTGATGATTCAGTACGAGGACTCTTCCCTGGAGGATTCCTCCGGCTACGGGAATCACTCCATAACATCCAAATCCGCCGCGGCGGAGACGCGGCTGGACCTGGCGCGGAATCTGGAGCTTGCCGCCGGAGCGCGGCTTGAAAGCCCAAACCGCTGGGCGGACCAGCTTTCCCCGCGCGCCATGCTCGTCTGGCGGCCCGCGGCGGGCTGGAAGCTGTCGCTTTCCGCGGTGCGGGCCTGGCAGGCCCCCACCTTCGCCGATATGTACAACCCCTGGGCGCCCGCCAACCCCGGGCTCAAGCCCGAGCATTCCTGGCAGTACGACGCCGGCGCGCAATGGGAAACTTTAAGCGGCTGGGCGGCGAAGGCGTCCGTCTATTACTCCGCCATAGCCGATAAAATCGCGCTGGACCCGAACAACGGCTACGCCGCCTATAATCTGGACGAGGGGCGCATCCTCGGCTTCCAGCCGCAGCTTGTCTGGAAGAACGCGGCGTCAAGGCATGTTCTGTCATGCGCTTTGCTGCGCAGCGAGGTCCGGCCCGCGGGACTGCAATGGAAAACCGCCAATTTCGCGCCGTCGGCGCGGGCAACCTATTCCGGCGAGTTTTACCTGCCGCTTTCGCTGACGCTGGGGGTATTCCTGCGCCATGCCGGGAAGCAATACACGGATTTGGGACGGACAGGCGTGCGGCTGCCGGCTTTCACCACGGCGGATATCACCCTGCGCCGCGAGACAGGAGCCGTATCGGTTTCAGTGTCCGCGCAGAATATCTCGGACGAGCATTACGCCGAAAACGCAGACAGTTTCAACGGCTATTACCCCATGCCGGGCCGCGCCTTCAGGGCCGCGCTGTCGGTGTTTTTGTAGCGGAACAGCCCCGCCCGTTTCCCTCAGCGACCGCGGTTATAAGCAGTTCAAACCGCGCGGGTTTCAGATATAGCGGCGCGACGGGCTTTTTATGCGGTTTTGCGGCAAGGGCGGCGGCCATGAGCGTTTCGGCGGACGCGCCGGTTTTAAGCGGCGGCGCGGCAAAACAATTTTCCGGCAGATACGGCGCAAGGGAGGAGCGGCGTTCCGCCCAGCCGAAGCAATACAGCGGAAATTTAATCCCCGCGAGATATTCCTTCAACTGCGCCGCAGGCAGCCACAGCGGCGGCGCGGCGGGTTTGAGGCCGGAAAAAATCTGGCAGAAAAACTCGCTGCGGAAGGCGCTGGTTATCACCGCCAGCCTGCCGGAAGGGTTATTGCCGCGCCAGCGGAGGTATCCGGGTGTTTTGACGGCCTGCCGGGCCAGCGCCTCAAAAACGGTGGCGGAACATACTTCCGCGCCGTTTAATTCGCCCAGCACGGCGGCCAGAGCGAGCCCTATCCGTATCCCCGTGAATCTGCCCGGGCCGCGCAGCGCGAAAACCCTGTCCACATCCGCCAGCCCCAGCCCGCGTTCCGCCAGCAGCTTTTGCGCCAGCCTGACGGCATGCCGCTCCTGCTTTACGTCCGCGCTGGAGGCGGAAACGGTGTCGCCGCCGCCAAAGCTGATCGCCAGCCGAAGCGGCGTATCGGAGGAATCAACAGCCAGAATAGTTTTGCTCATGAAAGCAGCCTCCCGGACAGCGGGCCGCGCGCGGCGGCGGTTATGCGCCGTTTGCCGCCGGCCAGCAGCTTTATCTCAATCTCCAGCCTGTCCTGCGGCAGGAAATCGGCGGCGGGGTCCGGCCATTCGGCGGCGATTACAGCCGCCGGGTCCTCCAGCAGCGTCTCCAGCCCCAGGTTGGCGGTTTCGCCGGAGTTCAGCCTGAACAAATCTATATGGAAAAGCCGCAGTTTCGGGGAGCGGTATTGGCGCATCAGGTTGAAGCTGGCGCTGGAAGGCGCGGTTTTGACGCCCAGCGCCTTGGCCAGCCCCTGCACGAAAACGGTTTTGCCCGCGCCTATGGGGCCGCGCAGGAAAATTATCTCGCCGCCGCGCAGCCTGCGCGCAAGGCGCGCCGCCAGCCGCCGCGTCGCGGCGGCTGAATCAGAAATGCTCGAAACTTTCGGGGCGGCAGTTCGCATGAATTGTTTTGCCTTTTGTCATCACGCCCAGCGCGCGGGCCCGGGGGAATGTTTTGATGAATTCCGCCGCGCGGCGCGGGGGGACCGCCATCACCAGCCCGTAATCCTCCCCGCCGGAAAGAATATATTCCCGCCAGTCCTTTTTGCGCGCCTTGCAGTATCGCGCCAGCTCCGGCGACAGCGCGTCTTCGGTGATATCAATGAACGCGCCGCAGCCGGAGGCGGCGGCAAGCGTTTTGACGCTTTTATAAAGCCCGTCAGAATTGTCCATCATGGCGGAGGCCAGCTTTTTTTTGCCGATAACCGCGCCCGCCTCCGGTTGAATGCGCGGCAGCCAGAAAGCTTCAACAAGTTTGCCGGTTTTATGGCCGGAGAGCACAAGCTCCAGCCCCGCCCTTGCCTGGCCCAGCGCGCCTATGCCGAATATCAGGTCCCCCGGCTTTGCGCCGCCGCGCCGGATGATTTCCGACGGCCTGGCCTCGCCGGTTACGGTAAGCGAAAAGTGCATTTTGTCCGAGCGGGCCAGATTCCCGCCCGCCAGCGACGCGCCGAAGCGGTTGAGCTCCTTCATCAGCGCGCGGACGAAGGTTTTGGTCCATTCCCAACTGGCGTTGCGCGGCAGTCCCGCGCAGCACAGCGCGCAGACGGGTTTTACATTGCCCATCCCCGCCAGGTCGCTGAGATTTATGCGCGCCAGCTTGCGCCCCAGCAGCGCGGGCGGGCAGCCCGCCGGAAAATGGGTGCCTTCCGCCATCTCGTCGGCGGTCAGCGCCAGCGCATAGCCTGGCCGGGCGCGGACCAGCGCGCAGTCGTCGCCGGGGCCAAGCAGGATGCGCGGGTCTTTCTGGCTGGCCGCAAGCCTGCCGATATGCTCCAGCATTCTGAATTCGCCGACGCGGGCTATGTCCATGTGAATATGATATAAAATACTGCCATGATTGACTTCATCGCCGCATTGCTGCTGGCCGGGCGGCTGGCCGCCGCGCAGGACAGCGTATGGGTGTCCCAGTCCGTGCCGGAGGCGACCGTGTACGGCTCCACCTGCGCGCTGAACCCGCAGCAGACATGGATAGACATGATAAACTCCTCCAGAAAATCGCTGGAGCTGGCGGCTTTCTACATAGAAAGCAAGAAAGGCCAGGCGCTGGAGCCGGTGCTTTACGCCATACGCTCCGCGGCGGAGCGCGGGGTGGACGTCAAAATACTGGCCGACCGCGCGTTCTACAAAAAGATGCCCTCAGAGCTGGACGCGCTGCGCGCCACCGGCGGCATAGCCGTGCGGATTATTGACTTTTCAAAGGCCGGCGGCGGGGTGATGCACGCCAAATATTTCATCGTGGACGGGGAGGATGTTTTCTGCGGCAGCCAGAATATGGACTGGCGCTCGCTGTCTCAGATTCACGAAATCGGGCTGCGAATCAAAAACGCCCGCATCGCGACCGTCTTCCGCCGCGTTTTCTACACGGACTGGGAGGAGGCCGGCGGCGACGTGCCCCGCCTGCCGGGGGCCGAGCCGCTTTCCGCCTCGTCCACGGAAACGTTGGTGATGGGCGGCGTCCGTGTGGGCGCCTACGCGGTTTTCGGCCCGCCGGATTTCCTGCCGCGCCATTTCGGCAGCGAGATAGACGAGTTGATGCGCCTTATAGACGGCGCGCGCAAATCCTTCAGCGCGCAGGTGATGACCTATTCGCTTTCCCGGCGCAAAGGCGGCAAATGGCGGCTGCTGGACGATGCGCTGCGCCGCGCCGGCGCGCGCGGGGTGTCCGTGCGGCTGATATTTGCGGACTGGAGCATGAAAGAACGCAACGCCGCCGACATCAAATCGCTTGCCCGCGCGCCCGGGGTGAAGGTTAAAATATCATCGCTGCCGCAGCTGCCGGCGGGGTACATTCCCTACGCCCGCGTGGAGCATTGCAAGTACGCCGTCATAGACGGCGCGGTATCGGTGGTCAGCACCTCCAACTGGGAGCACGATTATTTTTACGCCTCGCGCGACGCCGCCGTGGTGCTGCTGGGGGAGAGACCAGCGTATATCCTGGGCGGCATATTTGAAAAAGCCTGGAACGGGCCTTATGTGAAACCGGCGGAGAAACTGTGAGGGTGTTCCTGTTTTTGTCTTTTGCCGCGGCGGCGCTGGCTTTTTCCCCGGCGCAGAAGCTGGCGTCGCAGGCGAAAGCCGCCCGCAAACCCGCCGATAAAATCCGGCTGTTTTCAAAGTCCATAAAGCTGGAGCCTTCCGCGCAGGCATACGCGGGCCGGGCGCTGGCGTGCCGCGCGCTGGGCGAAAACGAGGCCGCCCTGTCCGATTTTAATCATGCGGCGAAGCTGCTGCCGGGAGATTACTGGATTTACCTCCAGCGCGCACGCGCATTGGCCGCGTTGGGCAGGTTTGCCGCGGCGGAGGAGGATTTTTCCTCCGCAATCAGGCTTGACGCGGCCTGCTGGCCCGCCTACAACGGGCGCGCCGCCGCCCGCGCCGCCCGCGGCGCCTACGACGAGGCCGTGTCCGACTACAGCCGCGTCATAAACCATGCCTCCGGCGCGGACGCGCTTGAGGCTCGCAAGGGCCGTTCCGCCGCGTTTGCCAGGCTTGGAATGGCCAAACAGTCGCGCGAGGACGCCGCGCGCCTGAAGCCGGAAACGGGGAAAAAACGATGACCAATCTTCCTGTTGATTCGTCTGCGCCGCTGCCGCATTTCCGCCGCTCTATTGACGCTGCCATGGTGGAGCACGAGGGCGAACCCATGCTCATGCTGCGCGACGCCGAAGGCATAACCGAGCATGTGATGCTGGTTTCCCCCTCCGCGCTGATGGTGATAACCCTGATGGATGGCAGGAACAGCCTCTCCGATATAAAGGCGCTGATAATGAAGCGCACGGGCGTCGCCCTGCCGGAGATGGGGCTGGCCAGCCTTGTAAGCGAATTTCAGAAGCTGCATTTCATGGAGAACGAGGAGACCGCCGCGCTGCGGCGCGCCTCGCGCGAGGAGTTTTCGGCCAGCCCGGTCAGAAAGCCGGCGCTGGCGGGCATCTCCTACCCGCGCGACAGGGAGGGGGCGGAGCGTTTTATCGGAGAGGCGCTGAAAGCCGAAGGGGCGCCGCCGGATGACATGTCCGCGCCGTTTGCGGGCGCGCCCGCCGGGCTTGTGGCGCCGCATATAGACATAATGCGCGGCGCGCGCTGCTACGCCCGCGCATATAAAACGTTGCAAAAATGCGCCAGGCCGGACGTGATAATCGCCGTCGGAGTGGCCCATGCCGGGCCGGACGCGCCCTGGGTCCTGACGGACAAGCGGTATCAGACCCCGCTTGGCGAAATGCCGGCGGATGCGGATATGGTCCGGGCATTGTCCGGCTGCCTGTGGTACGACCGCAGGGCGGATGAGATGGTCCACAAAACCGAGCATTCGCTTGAATACCAGGCCCTGTGGCTCAAACACATCTGGGGCGGCGACGCGCCGCCCTGGGTGCCGGTGCTGGCGTCGGATTTCACGCGGTTTGCGCCGGAGAGGCCGCCGGAAAGCGGCAGTTCCGCCGGCGCCGGGCTGGATAAAATGTGCGCCGTCCTTTCCGCCGAGGCGGCCAAAGGCCGGAAAATAATGGTGCTGGCGGCTGTGGATTTGTCCCATGTGAATCTCAAGGAAGAGGGCAACTCGCCGGAGCAGACCGAGGGGCGGGACAAAGCCTCGCTGGAACTGGCCCTCAGGCCGGACCCGGACGGATTTTACCGCGACGTGTGCGCCGGCGGCAACCCGCGTTCGGTGTGCGGGCTTTCCGCGCTGTATACGGCGGCGCGGTTTATAGCCGCGGTTTCCCCTCAGGCGCGCGGCAAATTGCTGGATTACGCCGTTTCCCAGGACCCGGCGGGCGGCGCGGTCAGCTTCGCGGCGGCGATTTATGGATAAATATATTGAAGGGCTGGAAGCGGCGGTTACGGTGTGCGACGAAACCGGCGTCATAACCGCCATGAACGATAAGGCGGCGCAGGTGTTTGCCAAAGACGGCGGCAAAAATCTGATAGGCAAAAACTCGCTGGACTGCCATCCCGAGCCTGCCCGCTCCAAGCTGGCCGGTATGCTCAAAAACCCGCGCGCCAATGTCTACACGATTGAGAAAAAAGGCGTCAGGAAACTGATATATCAGGCTCCCTGGCGCGAGGACGGGAAATTCATGGGGTATGTGGAGCTGTCCTTTGAAATCCCTGCGGAAATGCCTCACCACGTAAGGAAATGACTTATGCACGAATGGGCATTGGTTGACGCCGTTGCCGAAGCCGCCCGCCGCGCCGCAGAGGCGGAAAAAATGAAGCGGGTGGACACGGTGGCGGTGGTGCTTGGCGAGCTGCAGAACATAGACCGCGCCGCGGCGAAAAGCCTTTTTCTGGAAATACGCAAAGGCAAGGGCCCCGCGCTGCGCGGCGCGCGGCTGGCGGTCTCGTCCGAGAAGGCGGCTTTCAAATGCCGCAACTGCGGGCGGGTTTTCGGGATGGCGAAACTTGCCCATAACAAGGCGGAGGCCGTGCATTTTCTGCCGGAAATGGCGCATGTCTGGCTGCGCTGCCCGCGCTGCAAAAGCGCGGATTTTTCGGTTGAAAAGGGCCGCGGAATCTACATAAAAGAAATAACCGGAGAGAAATGAAACTATCCGATTTCCGAGAATTGGGCGCGACGGCGCGGCTGTCCGAAGTGAAAAGGGTGCTGGTTGTAACCGGCTGGAAGGGCGGCATCGGCAAAAGCACGGTCGCCTGCTCGCTGGCGATGGCTTTGGCGAAAACCGGCGCGGAAACCGGATTGTTGGACGCAGACATCACCGGCGCCTGCTGCCATTCGATACTTGGCGTAAAGCCGACTTTCCCGCAGGAGATTGAAGGACTGGAGCCGCGTCCGGTGGCCGGGGTTAAATTCATGTCCGCCGCGTTTTTCAGCGGGGGCGGGGCGGTGGCGCTTAGGGGGGGGGATGTGTCGCGGTCGCTGCTTGAACTGCTGGCCGTTACCCAGTGGCGGGAGCTGGATTTCCTGGTGATAGACATGCCGCCCGGCATTTCCGACGCAGGGCTGGAATTGCTGCGCCTTGTGCCCCGCGCGGAGCTTGTGATAGTCTCCGTTCCCGGCAAGCTGGCGCAGGGGGCGCTGCGCCGCTCGCTGAAGCTGTTCGGGGAATTCGGCGCGCCGGTGGCTGGAATAGTCGCCAACGCCGTCGTCCCCGGCCACCGGCCCGCGGAAAAAAATCTGCTGGGCGCGATTCCCCACGATCCGCGCTATGAGGCCGCCATCGGCAACCCCGCCGTCATCGCCAAAACCCGCGTTTTCAAAGCCGCGCTGGACATAGCCGGCGCGCTGCGGCGTAATTGATATAATATTCCGATGCTTCTTGAAATTTGGCGCGACAAGTACCGGCGCTGGCTGTATCTGGGCGCGCTGGCTGTTGTTGCCTGCTCGGTTTGCGCGGCGGCGGGGCTGCGGTATGTATTCTCCGGCCTGCCGTCAACCGTCGGGCTGGAGGAATACACCCCGTCGCTCACCACCCGCGTTTTTGACGCCAACGGCAAATCCATAGCCGAATTCTCCATGCAGCGGCGCGCGCTTATCCCGCTGGCGCAGATTCCGGTGGATTTGCAGAACGCCGTAATCGCCACCGAGGACACAAATTTCTTCCATCACTACGGCATCTCGCCAAAGGGCATTCTGCGCTCCCTGCTGCGCGACGTTTTGCACCGCCGGGCGGCGCAGGGCGCCTCCACCATAACCCAGCAGCTTGCCCGCCAGATTTTCCTCACGCCGGAAAAAACCATACTCCGCAAAATCCGCGAGGTGATAATAACCTTCCAGATAGAAAGCCGCTTCAGCAAGGAAGAGATTTTGCAGATGTACCTGAACCAGATTTATTTCGGCGAAAGCGCGCATGGCGCCTCGGCGGCGGCGCGGGTGTATTTCAACAAGGAAGTCTCGCAGCTTACGCTGCCGGAGTCCGCATTGCTTGCCGGGCTGATACAGCTGCCGGGCCGCTACTCGCCTTTTTCCAGCCCGGCGCGCGCCAAATGGCGCAGAAGCGTGGTGCTGGAGCGGATGGAGGAGGAAGGCTACATCACCGAAAAGGAGCGCACCTCCGCCAAGAACGCCCCGCTGCCGGTTGAAAAGCCGGCGTTTCTGGCCACGCACGCGCCCTATTTCGTGGAATACGTGCGGCAGTATCTGGAGCCTAAATACGGTGTGAACATGCTCTGGCAGGGCGGCCTCTACATCTACACCACCCTGGACCTGGACGCGCAGCTTGTGGCCGAAAAAGTGATGGACAAGGACCTTTCCGCCATAGACGCCGACGTCGCCAAAACCATAGCCAAAGCGGAGCAGTCCGGCGATTACGAGGCGGATGTCTCCACAAGCGGCATGAAGCTGCAGGGCGCTTTCCTGATGATGGATGTCAAAAGCGGCGCAATCCGCGTGATGATAGGCGGCAGGGATTACAAGGAGACCAAGTTCAACCGCACGGCGCAGTCCAACCGGCAGCCCGGCTCCACCTTCAAGCCTTTTGTCTGGATGACCGCGCTGCAGAACGGCTACACCCCCGCCTCCATGGTGCCGGATTCGCCGCTGGCGTATTATTACGACGGGCGGGACTGGCGGCTTTTTGAGGGCGCCACCAGCCAGTATTCAATCGCCCTGGCCACGCAGCCTTTCGTGGGCAGCAAGGATTTCAAAATCTGGGTGCCGGAAAATTTTGACCATAAAATGCTGGGCGACATAACTCTGCGCAAGGGGCTGGAACTCTCGCGCAACGTGGTGTCGGTGGGCCTGGTGGACAAACTGGGGCCGACGCTGGTGGCCGAAACCGCCAGGAAGGCCGGCATCCGGCGCAAGCTGGACCCGGTGCCCTCGCTGGGGCTGGGAACCTCGGCGGTGTCGCTGCTGGAGATGGTCAACTCTTTTTCCACCTTCGCCAACGGCGGCATACGGACGGAGCCTTACGCCGTTGTCCGCGTGGAGGACCAGCAGCGCCGCGTGCTGGAAGAGCATATCCCATCCGAGACCGAGGTTTTCCCGCCCAATTATTCTTATGTGCTGGTGAACATGATGCGCGGCGTGGTGGACAGGGGAACCGGGCGCGCCGCCCATGTGCTCAACCGCCCGCTGGCCGGCAAAACCGGCACCAGTCAGGATCACCGCGACATGTGGTTTATCGGCATGACCCCCGATGTGGCCGCCGGCGCGTGGATGGGCTATGACGATTTCTCCTCCATAGAAAGCAAAGACTGGACCGGCGGCGGCACCGTCGTGCCCTGGTGGACGGAAATCATGGGCGGGCTGCTCAAAAACCAGCCGCCGCGCCCGTTCCCCGTGCCGGACGGCGTTACCTTCGCGCTGATAGATTCCGACAGCGGCAAGCTGGCCCTGCCCACCTGCCGCCGCAAATTCCTGGAAGCCTTCGTCAAAGGCACCGAACCCAAGGCTTTCTGCGAAATTGACCACGACGCAAATTGACGGTTCTTATGCCGGGCGACATTCAAAACATACACGGCCTTCCCAACGCTGCCGCGAAGGCGCATTTTGCGCTGCGGCTGGGGCTGCCGCGCATTATTTATTGCGCGCCGGACGAGGAGGCGGTGTCGGAATTCCTGCTATCGGCGCGGGCGCTGCGCGGGCTTTCCGGCGGCGCGGATTTTTCTTCCGTGCAGATAGGCGAGGAAGTTTTGTCCCGCTGCGCCGCGCTGGGCGCGCTTTGCGCGGCGGGGGACGGGCCGGTCATCGCGGGGGCCAGTTTCGCCAGCCTGCTGCTGCCGGCGGATGATTTGGCCGCTTTCGCCGCCGCCTCAAGGAGCATACGGCGCGGCGGCGCGCTCAAGCGCGCCGAATTGCTGGACTGGCTGGAAAAATCCGGCTATCAGCGCGCGGAATTCGCCGAGCAGCCGGGCGAATACGCCGCGCGCGGCGCGGTGGCCGATATTTTCGCCCCGGGCGCGCCAAAACCCGCGCGGCTCTACCTCTCCGGCGACGGGGTGGAAAGCATACGGTTTTTTGACCCGGAAACGCAGGACTGCGGCGCGTTTGCGGACGCAATCGCGCTGCCGCCCTGCCGCGCCGCCTCCGGCGAAACGCCGCTGCTGCAAAGGCTGTCCGGCTTCCGTTTCATTACGGACCTGACGGAGCCGGCCCATGAGGCCGTCCCCGCGCCGGAAATACCCGGCGCAATCGCAATCACCCCGCTTTCCGGGGAAAATTACGGGGCGGGCAAAAACCTCTCCTTCAGCGGGAATGTGGAGCTGCTTGTCTCCGAGGTTGCGCGGCTGCGGGCGGGGGGGATAAATCCGGTTGTCTCCTGCCTCAACCGCGGCGAGCTGGAACGGATAGGCGAGCTTGCGCCGGGGCTGGATTTGCGCGTCTGCGCGCTGCGGGAGGGTTTTGTCCACCCGCCGTCGGGCTTTGCCGTCATAACATCGGGCGATATATTCTCGCGCAGGTATTCGGGCGGCTCGCTGCTTAAGAAGTTCGATTCCCCCGGCTCAAAGCGCGTCCGTTTCCGCGACCTCAAGCCGGGCGATTTCGTGGTGCATGAAACCTACGGCATAGGCCGCTACCTGGGCATGAGCGCCCTGCGCCACGACGGGACGCCGGCCTCCCCCGATGATACCGACGCCGCGGACTGCCTGCGGCTGGAATACAAAAACTCCCACCGGCTTTTCGTGCCGTTGTTTGATTTTTCCAAGGTGCAGAAATACGTGGGCGCCGAGGGCAAAGCTCCCCGGCTGTCCGCGCTGGGCGGAAACGGCTGGGGCAATATAAAATCCCGCGTTAAAGAGGGGGTTGAAAAAGCCGCAAAGGAAATTCTGGCCATGGAGGCCGAGCGCGCCGCCGCCCAATCCCCCGCCCTGCCCGGCGACGAGCATATGGAGCGCGAATTCGCCGATTCTTTCCCCTACGAGGAGACGCCGGACCAGACAAAGGCCATCGCCGCCGTGGCCGCGCAACTGTCGCTGCCAAAGCCGATGGACGCCGTGATTGCGGGGGATGTGGGCTTTGGCAAAACCGAGGTCGCCATACGCGCCGCGCTGCGCTGCGTCCTCTCCGGCAGGCAGGCGGCGGTGGTCGTGCCCACCACGGTGCTGGCGGCGCAGCATTTCCGCACCTTCACGCAGCGGCTGGCGGGGTTTCCGGTCAAAACAGCCATGCTTTGCCGCTTCCAGTCAACGGCGGAACAGAAACAGACGGTTTTGGATTTGCGCTCCGGGGCCTGCGATATAATCATAGGCACGCAGCGGCTTTTGTCCAAAGATGTGGCCTTTGCCAGGCTGGGGCTTTGCATTATTGACGAGGAGCACCGCTTCGGCGTCCGCCAGAAGGAGAAAATACGCCGCATTTCCGCCGGCGCGCACACATTGCTGATGTCGGCCACGCCCATACCGCGCACTCTCTACCAGGCGATGTCCGGCCTGCGCGAGATAGCCGTCATAGAAACCC
This sequence comes from Elusimicrobiales bacterium, assembly GCA_041651175.1. Classification (NCBI taxonomy): domain Bacteria; kingdom Pseudomonadati; phylum Elusimicrobiota; class Elusimicrobia; order Elusimicrobiales; species Elusimicrobiales bacterium. The sequence continues at coordinate 27,375 of JBAZJT010000002.1, forward strand.
CGCCCGCCGGCAGAATGCCGATAGCCACCCGCGTCGCCCCCTGGGACGAAAAAATAGCTGCCGCCGCCATACGGGAGGAGCTTGCCCGCGGCGGGCAGGTTTATTACGTGCACAACAGGGTGCGCACGCTGGCCTCCCGCGCCGCTTTCCTGAAATCCGCCGTGCCGGAGGCCGCCATAATCTCCGCCCACGGCCAGATGCCGGGAGGCGAGCTGGAGCGCGCGATGTGGGACTTTTTCAACCGCCGCTACAACGTGCTGGCGGCTTCCACAATCATAGAATCCGGGCTGGACATGCCCGATGTTAACACGCTTATAGTGGAAAACGCGCACGAATTCGGCCTTGCCCAGCTTTACCAGCTGCGCGGGCGCATAGGCCGGGGCGACAAAAAGGCGTACTGCTATCTGTTCTATCCGCCCTGGCTGGACAAAAAACCCCCGCCGCCGGACCTCCCGGACGACGAGTATGAGCCGCCCCGCCGCCGCAGGCGGCACAAGGCCCCTCCCCGCCCGGCCATGACCGAGGACGCCGCCAAACGGCTTGCCGCGCTGACCGAGTTCGGCGAGCTTGGCTCCGGCTTCCGGCTGGCGATGCGCGACCTGGAAATACGCGGCGCGGGCGAGCTGCTGGGGCTGCGCCAGCACGGTTTCATAAACGAGGTGGGGCTGTCGCTTTACTGCGAATTGCTGGCGGCGGAGGTCAAAAGACTGCGCGGCGCGCCGGAAGAGGCCGCGCCGCTGGCCTATTTCGACGCGCCGGTTGCCGCCTATATCCCGCCCGATTATCTGCCGGACGAGGCCGCCCGGCTGGACTGGTACCGCCGTCTGCTGGGCGCGGACGAAAATTCCGCCCCGGGCGTGCTGTCCGGGCTGGAAGGGCTTTGCGGCCCCGCGCCGGAGAGCGTGCGCAACATAGCCGAAATAATGAAGCTGCGCCGCGCCGCCGCCCGGGCCGGCGCGCGCGCGCTGGAGATGCGCGACGGCGCGCTTGAAGTCTATTTCCGCAAAGACTCGCCCCCTTCGGCGGAGGCTGCGCGGCGGCTTGCCGCCCGCTACGGCGCAAGGCTGCGCTTTGTCCCCGCCTCGCTTGGCGACGGCGTGCGCATAGAATGCCCGGATGCGACGCCCCTGGCCTTCGCCCGGGAAGTCGTTTCCGCCATAGCATCAAATAAGTAGGTGTCTTTTGCGAGGGTTTGGGCCTTCCGGCCCATGCCCTCATGCCGGTCTTATGCGAGAATTGTAATTGTACTGCTTGGGGGCAGTCCGCGGCGCGGCCGCGGACCGGAAATCGCGGGAGTTGCTATGCCGGAAGCCGGGAATGCTGTCCTTATATGCGGGGATGCCTGTCCGTCTTTTACCACCGCGCATACCGTTTGCGCCTACGCGGCGGAAAAGCTGGCCGCCGCCGGCTGGCGCGCGCGGGTGGTGTTTGCCGGCGACCTGCTGCGCGAGGGGAACTGCGTCCGCAATCTTAAAATCCTGCTGGAAGGGTCCTCGCTGCTTATGGTGGCTTTCGCGTCGGCGGGCGGCTCGCTGCCGGCGCCGCTTGTCAAGATTTTAGAGGCCATAGCCGCCGCCCGCTCCGCCGGGCAGGATACCGGCCTGCTGCGTCTGGCGGCGATAGGCTGCTTTCCCTGCGGCGGCGCCGACGCAGAAAACGCGCTGGACATGTGCCGCTCTTTTGCCAAGGGCACGGGCATGGAATGGTCCGGCGGGCTGGCGGTGTGCGGTTGGTTCACCGGCGGCAAGCCTTTTGCCGCAACGGGCGCGGGCGCGGCCAGGCTGCGCAAAGGGCTGGACGCCGCGATGCAGTCGCTTGCCGCAGGCCAGGCCATCCCCGAATCCGCGATGGAGCAGGTCTCCCAGCCGCCGGATTTGTCCAGCCTGAAATCTTCCGTTAAAAAGTTCTGAATTCCCGTTCCGGCTGAGCCGGAGCCGTTTTCCGCCGGAAACCCTATCCTGCGGCAGGTCCGCTGAAAATCCCCGGTATCGCCGCGCCGCAGTGTTTGCAGGCGGCGGTTTTGCCGTCTTTTGAGGGGGCAAGTCCGGTTATTTTCGCGCCGTACCCCGCGCGTTCCACCAGCGTCTTTGAGCAGTCCGGGCAGACGGTGTTTTCGCTGCCGCCGGGGATATTGCCGGAATACACATATTTCAGCCCCGCCGCCCTGCCCGCGCGGGCGGCGCGCTCCAAATCCCGCGCGGCGGCGGGGCGGGAACCGGTCATCTTGTAATCGGGATGGAAGGCCGTAACATGCCACGGAATTTCCGGCGAGACCGACGCTATGAACCGCGCTGTTTGGGCAAGCCCGGCTTCCGAATCGTTGAAATCCGGCACGACCAGCGTTACAATCTCCGTCCAGATGCCAAGGCTGTGAACCAGCTTTATCGTGTCCAGCACCGGCTGGAGCCTTCCGCCGATGATTTCGCGGTATTTGCCGTCGTCAAAGCATTTGAGGTCTATTTTCCACGCCTCCAGCGCGGGGCGCATATATTCAACCGCCTTTTGCGAGGCAAAACCGTTGGAGACGAAAGCCCGGACAAGGCCTTTTTTGCCGGCCTCTTCAAAGACGGCTTTTGCCCATTCGGCGGAAATGAGCGGCTCGTTATAGGTGGCGGCCATTATGCGCGCGCCGCAGCCGGAGGCGGAGGCGGCCAGCTTTTCCGGGGAAATTTCCATGATTTCCGCGTTTTCGCAGGTCTGGGAAAGCTCCCAGTTCTGGCAGAAGCGGCAGCGGAAATTGCAGCCGGGCATGCCGAAAGAAAGCGCCTTTTCCCCCGGCAGCAGATGGAAAAACGGCTTTTTCTCCACCGGGTCGCAGGCCAGCGCGGACACATATCCCCAGGGCGCGAAAATCTCGCCGTCCCTGTTGAATCTCATGCCGCAGATCCCGCGCCCGCCGGAGGGGATTATGCAGTCGTGGGCGCAGGCATGGCATTGCCCCGCGCCGCCTTCGGTTTTGGAAAACAGTTCCGCGCGCCTTGAATAGTCCATGGTTTTTATATAGTCTCTTATCAGGATTATACTATGAAACTCGCCGCCGCTTTCCTTGCGATTTTCTGCTGCTGCTCCGCCGCGCAGGAACCGGAGCCGTCCGCGCCGGCGCAATTCAGCCTGGACGGGGACATAGACGCTGCCTGGCTTGCGGGGATACGGCATATGTATTCGCTGGATTTCGCGAAAGCCCGCGCGGAGTTCGAGCGGCTTGCCGCCTCAAGGCCGGAGCATCCCGCGGGCGACCTGGCGCTGGCCGGGCTGCTGTGGTGGCAGTATTCGCAGGATTACGACATCCCCAAGCATCAGGTCAAGGCCACCGCCGCCGAATTTGAAAAATACGCCGGTTCCGCCATTGAAAAATCCGAAAAATACCTCAAAACCCATCCCAAGGACGCCGGGACCTATTTCATCATGGGCACGGCCTACGGCCTGCTGGGCCGCTGGTGCGCGGTGGAGCGGCGCTGGTGGCGCGCGTACAGAAACGGCACCAAGGGACGAAAATATCTCAAAAAAGCTCTTGACCGGAACCCGGAAATATACGACGCCTATGCCGGGCTCGGAATATTTGACTATTATTCCGACACCGTGCCGGGCGTGCTGAAACTGCCGGAACTGCTGCTCATCCACGGCAGCAAAAAACGCGGTCTGGCGGAACTGGAACAGGCTGTTACAAAAGGCAGGTTTTTCGTTACCGAATCCAAGCTGTTCAAGATAGCGATAGAGGTCGCTTTTGAGCATGACTGCAAAACCGCGCTGTCGCTGGCGCAGGAGCTGCGCGCCTCCGAGCCGGGCAACGTTTTCTTCCGCTTCACGGAATTTGCCACCAGATTTAACTGCAACGACTGGGAAGGCGCCATGCGCCAGGGCCGGGAGCTGCTGGCCGACAAGGCCGCCGCCTCCGCGCTTGACAGGCAGCTCGCGCTTATCTATCTCGCGATAGGCGATGCGTATATGATGAGCGGCTCCTATACCCTGGCCATAAACGCATTCACGGAAGGCATTGCCACCCGCTACCCGGAAAAGGGCTGGGTTACCTACTGCTATATCCGGCGCGGCCAGTCCTACGAGCTGATGGGCGCGCGGGAGCGCGCGCTGGAGGACTACAAAACCGCCGCCTCGCGCGAGGATTTCTGGAGCACCATGGACGATGCCGAGCGGGGCCTGTCTAAACCCTATTCCAAAGCCGAAATAGAGGCCCAGCTTCAGGCGCACTGACTATGATAAAAACGCTGCCCGACAACGAGTTGAAAGCCCTTATAATTCTCGCGGGGGACGAGGAAGACTCCAACTCCGCCCTTCTGCGCGGGAAGCTGGCGCAGATAGCCGGCCGCGAGCCGGAGCGGCTAGAGGCTATCGCCGAAGCCGAGTTTTCCGGCGGGCTGCCGCCGGCGGTGGCCTCGCTGCTTGAGGAAGCGCGCTGGGCGCTGCTGGAAAACCTGTTTAGCAAGATTGCCGCAAGCCCGTCGCCGGACCTGGAGGAGGGGCTTTTCCTGATTTCCAAATTCGCGTATCCGCGCCTGTCGCTGGCGGATATTTCCGCTCCCGCCGACGCGCTGGCGGCGGACATAAAAAAGACCGCTTCCTCCGCCGGCAGTCTGGAGGAATACATAGCCGCCTTCAATGAAACGGTGTTCAGGAACCGCTCGTTCTCCTGCTGCGACGGCGCGGGCGCGGGGCCGGAAAGCGCGTATCTCTACACCCTGCTGAAAACCCGCCGGGCCGCGGCGCCCGCGCTGGGCGCGCTTTACATCATCGTGGGCAAAAGGCTGGAGGTGCCGGTGTGCGCCTCGGCCATGCCGGGGCATTTCATAGCGCAGTTCCGGGCCTGGGACGCGGAGGTTTTCGTGGATTTGTGCCGGGAGGGCAAAATAGTCTCCCGCCGGGAATGCCAGATGATGACGCTCTCGCGCGGGCTGCGCTGGGACGGCGATTATCTAAAGCCCGTGGATTCGCGCGCTCTGCTGTGCCATACTTTAAGCAGCCTCATCTACAACTACAACCGCGCCAAAGACGCCCGCCGCGCCACCCAGCTTACGCGCTACCTGCAAATTCTTCAGGGGTGAGTTTGCCCGCGCAGTTTCAGATACGCCTGCCAGACCTCGTCAACGGTTATGCCGCGCAGCGAATGCCAGTCTTTTGAGGCGACGGCTACGCCCTCTCCCTGAAGCGGTTTCCAGCATTTTTCGGTGTATCCGCTGTGCAGCGAAATCATGGGCGTTCCGGCGGCGGCTGCCAGATGCATGGTCCCCGTCGCGCTCACCACAAGCATGTTCATCTCGGATAAAATTCCCGCCATCAGCCCAAGCTCCGCCGGGGGGAGGATTGCGTCCACTCCCGCCATTTGCGCCGCGCGGCGGACCTGCGCCTCTTCTCCGGGGCCGCAGAGATATGCCACCCGCGCGCCGGAGGCGGAAATCCTTTTCGCCAGCTCCGCGAATTTCTCCTCCGGCCAGCGGTGGTCGAATTTCTTGTAATTGCCGGTGTGCATCGCGACTGTGAAATCGCCTTTTTTCACGCCGCAGGCGGCCAGAATTTCCCTGGCCCGGCGGCGGCGCTCCTCCGGGATTGAAATTTTCATTTCCGGCGCAAACGGCGCGCCGAAAAAATCCGCCAGACGGCGGTAGCGCTGCTGCATATGCTCGTCCTCGCGCGGCGCGGCCACTGTGGCGGTGTAGAACCAGCCTGCGCGGTATTTGTCAAAAGAGACGCGGCTTGCCGCGCCGCTCAGCCGGGTCAGCGCGCCCGACGCGCGGGAATAGGAGCAGTTCATGTCCACGCACAGGTCAAACTTTTTCAAAAGCAGGGTTTTTGCCAGCGCGGCGATATCGCGCGGCGCGGCGGAAAGGAAAACGGTTTCGTCAACAAAAGGCAGCAGTTCCCGCGCGCCGCGCACATAGCTCCGGGCAAGCAGCGTTATGCGCGCGTCCGGGTATTTTGCGCGCATCGCCGCCATAAAAGGGGTTGACACCAGCAGGTCGCCCAGCCTGCCTATCCAAACCAGCAGAATATTCACACATTTATTATACAATTGAGCCATGCTCAAAAAAACAGACGCCAGGCTTGGGGAATTTCAGGCTTTTATGTCAAAAAACGGGGTGGAAGCTTATGTGGTTTCCAGCCCGGCGGACCAGTATTTTCTGACGGGTTTCAGGATGGACGACTGGACTTTGCTTGTAACCCCCAAACACGCGCGCGGCTTCATGCCGGAAATGTTTGTTGGGCAGTTCCGGGACATAGCCCCGTTCTGCGATGCGGAGAAAGCGGTTTATCCGCACAAGGCGGTTGTCGCGGCGATTAAAGCCGCCAAAATAACCCGCGCCGCTTTTGACGGCGGAAACGAAACTTTCGTCTCCGGCATGTTCTGGCGCAAAAACGGGCTGCACGACCTGCCGGGCGCGGTGGCGCATCTGCGCCGCCGCAAGGACGCTTTTGAGGCCGGGCTTATCGCCAAATCCTGCAAAATCGCGGTGAAGGCGTATAAAACCCTGCTGCCGGAAATCAAGCCCGGAATGACCGAGAATCAGGTCCGCGCGCGGCTTGAATACCTGATGGACATGATGGGCGCCAAAGAGCCGTCTTTTTCCATAATCATCGGCTCCGGCCCCAATGCCGCGCTGCCGCATCACATCACCTCGGACAGAAAACTCAGGAAAAACGAGACGCTGCTGCTGGATTTCGGCTGCCGCTACAACGGGTACTGCTCGGATATAACCCGCACCATATTCCTGGGCAGGCCGACGGAAGAGTTCAGGAAAATCTACGCGATTGTGGACAAATCCCAGGAAGCCGGGGTGAAGGCGGTCAGGGCGGGCGTTATGACCGGCGATGTGGACAAAATCTGCCGCGGCATTATCTCCGATGCCGGCTACGGCGACAAATTCACTCACGGCACCGGCCACGGGCTGGGGCTGGACATTCACGAGCCGCCCCGGCTCAATAACAACCCGGCGCTCAACGTCTCTCTTGAAACGGGCATGGCCGTTACGGTGGAGCCTGGCATTTACCTGCCGGGCAAATTCGGCGTAAGGATAGAAGACACCGTTCTTGTAACAAAAACCGGCTGCGATGTGCTGACGAGATAGCATGGGCAATACAATGCCCGCAAGGGCGCTCAATCTGGAGCAGTCGGTAATAATGCTGCGCGGGCAGCGTGTCATGCTGGACGCAGACCTGGCTGTGTTATACGGTGTCGCCACCAGGGCCTTCAATCAGACTGTAAAGAGGAACCGGAAACGGTTCCCCGCCGATTTCATGTTTAAGCTGACGCGGGCGGAAGTTGCCGGCTTGATGTCACAATTTGTGACCTCAAGTTCCGGTCATGGCGGAAGGCGGTATATCCCTTATGCTTTTACGGAGCATGGCGCGGTGATGGCGTCAATGTTGCTGAATTCGCCGCGCGTCGTTGAAATGAGCATACATGTGGTTCGCGCTTTTATCCGTTTCCGGCAGGTTTTGTCGGCGAATGCGGAACTGGCGGGGCGGCTGGAAATGCCGGAGCGGCGGGTGCATAAACACGATAAATCTCTGGCGCGGGTGTTTGAGGCGATGCGGTTGCTGCTGTCCGGGCCGGAAGCGGAGCCCGGGCGCAAGGTTATAGGATTTTGCGGATAGGCCGGAGTTTCCGCGCAGGATATTCCGGCAGATTGTTAAAACACGGAGGATGATATGGTGATATTCACGGTGGCTGTGGTTGTTGTGCTGTTGTGGGGGGCGGTTACATACAATGCGCTGATAACGTTGCGCAACAATGTGGCCAACGGCTTCCGCCAGATAGACGTGCAGCTCAAACGCCGCTACGACCTGATACCCAATCTGGTCAACGCGGTAAAAGGCGAGATGAAGTTTGAAAAAGAGACGCTGGAGCGCGTCATCGCCGCGCGCGGCGCCGCGCTGGCGGCCAATTCCACCGGCAATGTGTCCGACATCTCCAAAAAAGAGGGCGAACTGTCGTCCGCGCTGGGCAGGCTGCTGGCAATCTCGGAAAATTACCCCAACCTCAAGGCCAGCGAGAACGTAAAAACGCTCATGGAGGAGGTCGCCTCCACCGAGAATAAAATCGCCTTCGCCCGGCAGTTTTACAACGACATTGTAACCGCCTTCAACACCAAACAACAGGTGTTTCCCAGCAATTTCGTGGCGCAGTTCGGCGGTTTTAAGCCGGCGGATTTGTTTGCGATACCCGAGTCGTCGGCGGAGGAGCGTCAGGCCCCTAAAGTGGATCTTGCCGCGTAAACCTGGCCCAGGGCGAGGCCTCCGTCGTTGGCGGGAACCTGCCGGTTGCAGTAAACCTCGTATCCGGCGCGGGCCAGCCGCCCGGTGCACAGACCCAGCAGCAGCCTGTTCTGAAATACTCCGCCGGAAAGCGCGATTTTTTTAGTCCCGCTTTCCGGCGATATTTTTTGAACCGCCGCCGCTGCCGCCGCGCACAGCGCGCCGTGGAAACGCCTCGCCGCCGCCGCGCGCGGAAGCGGATTTTCCAGCGCGGCGCGTATCAGCGGAGAAGGGTCCATAACCCAAAGCCCGTTTTCCTTGTAAATATCAAAATTCCAGCCGTCGTCCGCCCCGCCGCGGCAGAGCGATTCAAATTCCATTGCGGCCTGCGCCTCGTAGCCGGCTTTTGCCGGCCCGCCGCACAGGAAAGACATGGCGTCAAACAGCCTGCCCATGCTTGTCGTATACGGCGAGTTGAAGCCGCTTTCAATCATGCGGGCGGCGGTGTCAACGCCGTCCAGACCGCCAAAGACGCGGCCCGCCTTGTCGCGCCAGTTGTTGCCGTAAACCGACATTATCCACGACAGCGCCATGCGCCATATTTCAACCGCCGCAACGTCGCCGCCGGGCAGGCGCACGGCTTTCAGCGCTCCGCGCCTTTCCCATTTGGCGCCTTCGCAGACCAGTATTTCCCCGCCCCAGATTGAGCCGTCCGGCCCCAGGCCGGTTCCGTCAAAAGCCAGCCCTATGACGGGGCCGTTTATATCATGCTCGGCCATTACCGAGGCGATATGCGCGTAATGATGCTGCACGGCGACAGTCTTTACGCCCAGGGATTTGGCTATGCGCGTGGCGGCGTAATCGGGGTGCAGGTCATGCGCGGCGGTTTCGGCTTTCACGCCCAGCAGCGCCTGCATTTTCTCCAGCGTTTCCAGATAAAACGATTCGCAACCCGGCTCGTCCATCTCGCCGATATGCTGGGACAGGAAAGCCTCCGCCCCGCGCGCCAGGCAGAAAGCGCCCTTCATCTGCCCGCCCGCGCCCAGCGCGCAGCCGCCCCCGCGCCCGAGGCGCACGGACTGCGGAGTGTATCCCCGCGCCCGCCTTATAATACGCGGCTGCCCGTCCTGAACAAATGCCACCGAGTCGTCGCAGCGGTTGTGTATGCCGCGGTTGTGGTCCAGCACGGCGCCGGCCAGGCCGGGCAGCCTTTGCAGGACTTGCTCCTTACTGATGCAGATAGGCTCGTCGCGCAGATTAGCGGATGTCATCACCAGCGGGCCGTCAAAGCCGCGCTTTGCCAGCTCCGCAAACAGCAGCCTGTGCAGCGGGGTGTAGGCCGCCATCACCGCCGCGGTCGCAAGCCCCGGCGACACCGCCGGCGCGTTTTCTTTTTTTCGCAGCATCACCGCGGGCGCGGCGGGCGAGTTGAAAAGCGCCTCCTCCTCCGCGCTCATTTCGCAGAATTTTTTGGCGGCTGCGGCGCAGGCGGCCATGAGGGCGAAGGGTTTTGCCGGCCTGTTTTTGGCCTTGCGCAATCTGTCCAGTGCGGCGGCATTGGCGGCGTCGCAGGCCAGTTGAAATCCGCCCAGGCTTTTTACCGCCGCTATCGCGCCGGATAAAATCAGCCTTGCGGCCTCCGGCAGGGCGGTCTCGCCGGAAAATGTCCGCGCGCCGCATTCCAGCGTTATATGCGGGCCGCAGACGGGGCAGCAGTTGGGCTGCGCGTGGAAGCGGCGGTTGTCCGGGTCGCCGAACTCGCGCGCGCAGTCCGCGCACATTTCAAATTCCGACATGGTGGTGTTGGCCCTGTCATAAGGCAGCGATTTGACTATGGTAAAGCGCGGCCCGCAGTCCGTGCAGTTTGCAAACGGATAATTGAAACGGCGGTTGTCCGGCTCCGCAATATCGCGCGCGCAGGCGGGGCATACCGCCAGGTCCGCCGGGATGATGGCCGCTCCCGCCTGGCCGGAGCGGCTTTGGCGGATTTCAAAAACGGCGTCCCCCGCGGCGGGCAGCGGCGACATTGTGATGGAATCTATCCGGGACTGCGGCGGGCGGCGGGTTTTTAAATCCGCGGAGAAACGCTCCAGCTTTTCCGGTTCGCCCTCGGCCTCTATTATGACTCCGGCGGGGGTGTTGGCCGTCCAGCCGGTTATGCCGTGTTCTTTCGCCAGCCGGCTCACAAAAGGCCGAAACCCCACCCCCTGCACCACGCCTTCTATTTTTATACCGAGTCTGGTTTTGCCCGTCATAAAATAATGATATTATATTGCGGGTATGTTCCTCATAAAAACGTTCTCTTTTGACGCGGCGCATAACCTGGTTGAATACAAGGGAAAATGCGAGCGGCTGCACGGCCACACCTACCGACTTGCCGTTACGGTGGAGGGAAAACCCTCAAAAAAAGACGGCATGGTGATGGATTTTGCGGAGCTTAAAGACATGGTCCGGGAGCTTGTGCTGGAAAAACTGGACCATGCCTATATAAACGACATAATTCCCCAGTCCACCGCCGAGAATATGGCGCGGTGGATATGGGACAGGCTGTCCCCCGCGCTCAGGCGCAGAAAAGTCCGTCTTGCGCGGGTGGAGCTTTGGGAAACCCAAGACAGCGCCGCGGTTTATGAAGGCAAAGATTAAAATCCCGTCAACCGTTCTGGCCGGCGGCAGGGTCATCAAATACCCTTCCACCCGGATGATGGGCGTCATTAACGCCACGCCGGATTCGTTTTACGCCGGCTCGCGGTCGGAGAGCGTATCGGCCGTGCTGAAGTCGGCGGAGAAATTCCTCGCCTGCGGCGCGGATTTTCTGGACATAGGCGGCCAGTCCAGCCGGCCCTGGTCCCGTGAAACCGACGAGAAAACCGAGCGGCTGCGCCTTATCGCCGCCGTGGGCGCGGTGCGAAAGCGTTTTCCGAAAGCGGTCATTTCGGCAGACACCTACCGGGCCTCCTGCGCGGCGGCGGCCATAGACTGCGGCGCGGACATCATAAACGACATCAGCGCGCTGACCTTTGACCCGGAGATGGTTTCTGTCGCCGCCCGGAGCAAAGTCCCCGTCATTTTGATGCACACGCGCGGCAAGCCGCGCGACATGCAGAAAAACACCGGGTATAAAGACGCCCCGTCCGAAGTGCTGGCCTGGCTGAAGTCCCGCGCGGATTTCGCGCGCGAAGGCGGCATACCGGCGCGCAAGATAATCATAGACCCCGGCATAGGCTTTGCCAAGCTGCCGGAGCACAACTTCGCCCTTCTGCGCCGCATAGACGAATTTTTCCAGCCCGGCTATCCCGTGCTGGTGGGCCACTCGCGCAAGATATTCATAGGAATACTGCTCGGCTCCGAGGATGCGCCGCTTCCGCCGGACAGCCGGCTTTCCGGCACTCTGGCGGTAACCGCGTATCTGGCTTCGCGGGGGACGCATATAGTCCGCGTCCACGACGCGGAGGAGAATGCCGCCGTCCTCAAGCTCTCGTCCGCGTTATGGCGGCAGTCTATTTAAGCCTCGGCTCCAATCTGGGCGCGCGGGAGGAAAACATCGCCGCCGCCGTCGCCGCGCTGGTAAAAAGCGGGGTGCGCGTGCTGAAAGCCTCGTCCGTCGTTGAAACCCGGCCCTATGGGCTGGCCGGCCAGCCGGATTTCCTGAACTGCGCGCTGGAATGCGAAACGGAGCTTTCCCCGCCGGAACTGCTTGCCGCCGCCCTGCGCATAGAGGCCGGCCTGGGGAGGGAGCGGCGCGTCAGGTGGGGGCCGCGCACCGTGGACATAGATATTATTTTTTACGGCGGGGAAATCATAAATTCACCGGAACTAACGGTGCCGCATCCCGATATGGCCAACAGGGAATTCGTCCTGGGCCCGCTTTGCGAGCTGGCGCCGGACCTGGCGCACCCGGTGTTGAAGCTCACCGTTTGCGAACTGCGCCGACGTCTTGCAAAGTCTCAAGAACCAGCCCGGCAAGATAAATAGAGCCTATCACCAGAACGAAATTCTTCTCCGCCGGTTTGGGGCCTATCAGCCGCCGGACAAGCGCGGCGCAATCCTCCGTGCAATGCGCTCCGGTCTTTTTCAACTGCTCAAACGGCTTGGCGTGTCCCGGTATTTTAGCGGCGGTTATATCCGGGAAAGCCGCCGATACTTTTTTCAGGAAACCGGCGGCGTCCCTGTTGCCGGAGACGGCGAAGATGACTTTGCCCGGCGGCGGGATTATTTCAAGGCGGACCAGTTGTTTGATAACAGCCAAATCCGCGTCCAGAGACTGTTCGTTATGCGCGCAGGAAAACAGCGCGGGATTGCAGTTTTTGAGCCGGACGATTTCAAGCCTGCCCGCCCAGAAAGCCCCGGCCAGCGCTTTGGCCGCTTTTGGAAAACTGAAATTATTTCCAAGCAGGTATTGCGCGGCCTCCAGCGCGAGGCAGCCGTTTTCGGCGTAAATGCCGCCGAACATGGGGATGCGCAGGTTGTGCCCCCGGTATTCAAATTCCGTGCCGCGCACGGACAGCCGGACGCGGCGCGGCTTCGGCGAAAACGAAAGCTCCGCCCCAGCGCGCGCAGCGGTGTTTTTCAGGATTCTTCCGGCGGTTTGGGGCTGCCGGCAGGAAAACGCCCGGCGGCAGAATTTCAGCGGCGCGGCTTTTGTGCGCGCGATGGCTGACAGCGAATTTCCCAGCACGTCGCGGTGTTCAAGCGATATGGTGGTAAACACCAGGCAGGGGGAGCGGAATGCGCTTACCGCATCATGCTCGCCGCCAAGTCCTGTCTCCAGCACGGTAAAACCTGTTTTCTGCCGTTTGAAAAAATCGCAGGCCATCAGAGTAAGCCTTTCAAAATGGGTGAGGCCGTGTTTTTCAAAAACCGGTTTCAGAGTGAAATACAGTCGCCCGAATTGCGCGGGGGTTATGGCCTTGCCGCCGACGGCAATCCGTTCGCATGGCGAGACCAGATGCGGCGAGGTGTAGAGGCCGCACCGTATCCCGTGCGCCGCGATTATGCGCGAGACGAAAAAGGAGGTGGAGCCTTTGCCGTTGCTGCCTATTATCTGCGCCCGCCCGCAGCCAAGCCCGCCGGTCTCGGCCAGCGCGGCCTCCATGCAGGCGGTGTTGAGCCTGCCGGGCGGCGGGAAGCGCGGAATGGCGTCAAGCTCCGCGACGGCTTTGCCATAGAGATTCATTATGTACAATTATATTACAGATGGAGAGAACCGGCTGGAACAAATTTCTGCCTTTATTGCTGGCCGCGCTGACGGCGGCGGCTTTTCTGCCGTCGCTGTCCAACGGGTTCACCAACTGGGACGACCAGCTCTATCTCACCGCCAATACGGCGGTGCGCTCGCTTTCCCCGGCGGGGGTGGCGGATATTTTCTCGCATTTCCACAGGGGGCTTTACAAGCCGCTGGTTTTTCTTAGCTTTGCGGTTGAATATCATTTTTTCGGGCTTAACCCGGTTGTTTATCACGCGACAAACCTGCTGTTCCATGTCTGCAACGCGCTGCTGGTTTTCTGGTTCCTGTTTCTGGTTACGGAGCGGCGCGGGCTGGCCTTCTGCGCCGCGCTGCTGTTCTCGGTCCATCCGCTGCGCGTGGAATCCGTGGCCTGGATTGCCGAGAGAAAGGACATGCTCTCCTCTTTTTTCGCGCTGCTGGCGCTGGTTTTTCATGTATTGCGCCGCAGGCGGGGACAACCGGTGTTTGCTGTCCTGTCCGGCGTTATGCTGGCATTGTCGCTGCTGGCCAATGCCAAGGCGGTGATGCTGCCCTTCATCATGGCGGTTACGGATATTTATATGGGAACGCCGGTCCGCAAAAGTCTGCGGGACTGCCTGCCGTATCTGGGCGTAACCGTGATGCTGGGCCTGGTCAACCTGTTCGCGCTGCGCTCGGCGGATGCCGGGGCGCGGCTGCCTTCGTTTGCAAGCCCGCTGATAGCGTCTTACGGGTTTCTGCTCTACATCGCCAAGACGCTGCTGCCGGTCCATCTGTCGGTGCTATACCCGTATCCCAAAGGCTATCCCGCGAGCCTGCCGCCGGAATATTGGCTTGCGCCTTTGGCCGCGGCGGTTGCTGTCTGGCTTTTTATCCGCGTTACGCGCGCTGACGCCGCGGCCCGCTACGGCGGCGCGTTTTACGCAGTGTATATTTTCCCTTTTCTGCAATGGATGCCCGTCCAGCCCGGCGTGGCGATGGAGCATCTGAGCTATTTCCCGTCCATAGGGCTTTCGCTTGCGCTGGCGGCGGTGTTTGCCCGCTGGCGCAGCCGCGCCATGCCCGCCGTTTTCGCCGCCGCCATTGCGATGCTTTGCGTTCTCACCTGGCAGAGAAACAAGGTATGGAAGGACAGTTTTTCGCTCTGGAACGACAGAATCGCCGCCTATCCCGATTCAACGGTGGGCTATCTCAACCGGGGCATGGCCTGGTACGAAGCGGGCGACGCCGCCCGCGCCATCGCCGATTTCACCAAAACGGCGGAGCTAAACCCCAAATTCCGCTCCGCTTATGTAAAACGCGGCGAGGCGTATTTCGCCATTGGCGATTACGGCAAGGCGCTGGCCGACGCGCGGCTGGCGGTGGAGCTTTCCGCCTCCGCTGACGATACCGCGCCCAGCCGCGCCGTGCTGGCGGAAGCGCATTTTCTGGAAGGCAGCGTGCTTGCGCTCAACGGCGGCGGCAAAGCCGCCGAGGCCGCCTTTGACGCCGCGCTGGCCCTGGAGCCGGAACATCCGCAGTCGCTGGCCGCCAAGGCGCGCTTTGTGCTGGAGCGCGGCGAAACCGCGCGCGCGGCGGAGATGTTTGCAAAAGCGGCGGGAATATCCCCGCTTTCGCCGGATTTGTGGAACGGGCTGGGCGCGGCGCGCTCGGCCTGCGGGGATTACGCGGCGGCTGCCGCAAGTTACGGGCGCGCGCTGGAAATAAACCCGGCCTATGCCGACGCCTGGGCCAACTGGGCGGTAACCTGCCTCAATTCCGGAGATTTAGCCTGCGCCGGCGAGAAGCTGCGCAGGGCGCAAAGCCTGGGCTACAGGCCCGCGCCGGATTTGATAAAAGCCATGCGCGCCGCGGGGGTTAAATAATGTGCGGATTTTGCGGACTTGTGCCGCTTGACGGAAAAGCGCGCGATGCCGCGCCGGTGAAAGCCATGCGCGCCGCTCTGGCGCATCGCGGGCCCGACGACGAGGGCGAGCTTTCCCTTCCGGGCGGCGCGCTGGGTTTTAGACGTTTGTCCATACTGGACATTGAGGGCGGGCATCAGCCCATGGTCTCCGATGACGGGGCCGCCGCCATAGTCTTCAACGGCGAGATTTACAATCATCCCGCGCTGAAATCGGAGCTGGAAGCCAAAGGCGAAAAATTCCTCACCCGCTCGGATACCGAAACCATACTGCGCCTGTATCTGCGCGAGGGGGAGGGGGCAATCGCCCGGCTGCGCGGCATGTTCGCCTTCGCCATAGCCGATACCCGGCGCAAAAAACTGATTCTGGCGCGCGACCATATCGGCATAAAGCCGCTTTATTACTGCGTTCGCGGCGGCGCGCTGTATTTTTCGTCGGAGCTGCGTTCCCTGCTTAAAGCCGGAATTCCGGCGGATTTCGACCCGGCGGGGCTGCGGGATTATCTGGAAAATAATTTCGTCCGCGCGCCGCGCACTGTCATCTCCGGCGTGTTCAAGCTGCCCGCCGGGCATAAGCTGGTCTTTGATTTGGAAGGCGGCAAAACCCCGCAGCCGGAGCGGTTTTACGCGCTGAAAACCTCGGATGACGGGATACGGGACGGCAATGAGGCGCTGGAAAGGCTGGACGCGCTGCTAAACGACAGCGTGAAGGCGCACCTTTTAAGCGATGTCCCCGTGGGCGCGTTCCTGAGCGGCGGGGTGGATTCCAGCCTTCTGACCGCGCTGATGTGCCGCCATTATCCGGGCAAGGTGAAGACTTTTTCCATAGGATTTTCCGGCGCGCGCGCCGGCATGGACGAGTCCCGCTGGGCGAAGAAGGCGGCTCTGCATCTGGGAACCGAGCATAACGAGATTATGCTGCCGGCGGACGTCCTGGGCCGCATACCGGAACTGCTGCTGGCGCTGGACGAGCCGCTGGGTGATTCGGCTGTGCTGCCGGTTTTCCTGCTCTCTCAATACGCGGCAAAGCAGGTGAAGGTGGCATTGTCCGGCGAAGGGGCGGACGAATTGTTTGCCGGCTACAACCGCTACAAGGCCGCGTATCTGACATATCTTGCCGCGAAGAATCCGGCCTGGCGGGCGGTTATGGCGGCGCGCGGGAATTTTTCCTCGGACGCATTTTACCGCGCCATGCCGCTGGACAGTCAGGACAAATGGATGGAAGCCTCCCGCCATTCGCGCCCGGAGGACGCCGCATATTTTATGAAAGCCGCCGGCGGCGCGGAGTTCTGGCGCGATTATACAGAGCGCGCCGAAGGCTTCAACGGCATGCTGCTGGCCGATTTCAGGACCATAATGGCCGACTGCCTGCTTATGAAAGTGGACAAAGCCGCCATGGCCGCCTCGCTGGAGACGCGCGTGCCTTTCCTGACGCCGGAACTGGCGGAATTCGCCTTCAACCTTTCGCCGGAGCTTAAATCGCGCCGGTTCAAGAGCAAATGGCTGTTGCGGAAACTGGCGGAGAAGTATCTGCCGTCCGATATAGTCTGGCGGCGCAAGCACGGTTTCTGGTCGCCGTGGGAGGAGTGGATAAAATCCGGCCCGCCGGAGGTTTTTGACGCGCTTTCCTCTGGCGCGCTGGGCGGGGACCCTGTTTTTGATTTCAAAAAGCTGGAGGCGGAGCTGTCCGCGCTCCGGTCCGGCGGGAAAACGCGGGACACGGGGCTTGTTTTCAGGGCGGCGGTGCTGGCGTTGTGGAAGCGCGCTTTGAGTTTGTAAAATTCAGGCGGAGGCATCATGCGAAACAAATTTTTCTTATGGCTGCTGGCGGCGCTGCTGCTGCCCGCCGCTTCAAGCGGCAAAACCATAGTGATTTACCATACCGGCGACGTGCACGGCCATTACCGGGCGCAGGCCGTGGACGGCTCCACCTCCGCAGCCGGCGGGTTCGCGGTGCTGTCCGCGCTGGTCAAAAAAGAAAAAAATCCCTGTATACTGCTTGACGGCGGCGACTGGTATCAGGGAACCCCGGAGGGCAATTTCACAAAAGGGATGGCCTCGGTGCAGATGATGAACATGCTGGGCTACAAGGCTTCCGTCATCGGCAATCACGAGTACGATTACGGGGAGGAGAATTTGAAAATGCTGGTCTCCTCGGCCAGTTTCGCGGTGCTGGGCGGGAATATAAAGAACAAGGCGGACGGCTCACAGGTCTCTTACGCCAAGCCTTATACGATGGTGGAGATAGACGGCGTCAAATTGGGCATAATCGGAATTGCCAACGAGAGGACGCCCTCCTCCACCCTGCCGCATAATGTGGAAAACCTGATTTTCACGGACCAGGCGCAGACCGCCGCCGCGCTTGCCGACGAGGTGAAAAAGCTGGGCGTCAACGCGGCAATCGCGTTGGTGCATGACGGCGGCACCTTCAGATACGGCCCCAGGTTTGACGGCGCGCAGTGGATTGCTTCCGATAAGGATGAGGCTTCAGGCACTCTGGCCGTGGCGCGCGCGGCCAAAGGCGATCTGGCCGTGGTTTTCGGAGCGCATTATCACGTGCTGATGGACAACGGCCACCGCGACGGCATCAGCGGCGCGCTGCTGGCCGAAAGCGGCAGCAACCTGCGCGCGGTAAGCCGGGTGGAGATGAATTTTGACGACGCGACTGGCAAATTCACCGGCGCAACGGACCGTGTTATAGACCTGCGCGCCGCCGAAATCGGCGAGGACGCGGCGGTGAACGCCGCGCTTGAGCCGGTGGAAAAGCGCGTCAGCGAGTTAGTGGACAGGCAGATTGCCGTCGCAGCCGAGCGCATTCCGCTGGCGGCCCGCCCGCCGGATTCGGATTCGCCGCTTGGCGATTTGGTCTGCGACATTATCCGCCGGCATTCCGGCAGCGAGATAGTTTTCCAGAACACGTACGGCATGCGGGCTTCGCTGCCGCAGGGGCCGGTAACGTTGCGCATGGTCTACGAGGTTCTGCCGTTTGAGAATACGCTTATAAGCATGACGCTTTCCGGCGCGCAGCTTGAGGACGTCATGCGCGAAAACCTCAGGGCGGGCCATTCCGTGGTCCAGGCGTCCGGCATGGAGGCGGAGTATGCCGTGGACAGGATGGGCAAAATTTCCTCCCTCAAAATCAGTGTTGGCGGCAGGCCGGTGGAAAAGGACCGCCGTTACACAGTAACCACAAACAGCTTCCTGTCGGAAGGCGGCAGCGGCGGCGAGGCTATTTCCCGCGGCCTGGGCAAAAAAGACACCGGCGTCACCATACGGGACGCTTTTCTGGAAGAGCTTAAAAAAACACCCGCACTTGATTTCCCGAAAACCGGCAGGCTCAGGAGGATAAAACAGGGATGAATTCGCGCCGCGCCGCCGTCTGGCTGCTTGCCGCTTCAGTTCTTGGCTGCGGCTGCGCCAGGACCGACGATATCGCCGTCTATTACGCTGGTGGCGCGCATGGCCGCTTCTGGTCCGAGAAAGACGCCGCCTCCGGCGCGGAGACCGGCGGCTTCGCCGCGCTTAAAAAAATGGTCGCCGCGGAAAAAAAGCCGCATATCCTGCTCTCCGGCGGGGACTGGTCCGCCGGCACACCCGAAGGCGCGCTTACCAGGGGCGAGGCCGCCGTGCAGCTTATGAACATGGCGGGCTACGCCGCCGCCGTCCCCGGCGCGGGGGAGTTTGCGCTGGGCGCCGCGCAGCTTGAGGCCGTGCTGCCGCGCGCGCGGTTTCCGGTGCTGTGCGCCAATGTCTACGACGGCGCCAAGGGCGGGCGCGCGTCTTTCTGCAAGCCGTATGTCATAACCCGGGTCGGGCCGGTTAAGGCGGGCATTATAGGGCTGGTGGGGCCTTCCGCCGCGCGGGCCGTGCCGCGCGAGCTTATGCGCGGCCTTTCCATACGCAATCCCGCCGACGAGGCCAGAAGGCAGGCCGCCGCGCTGGCGCGGGAAAACGTCAAATTCATCATCGCGCTGGTTCAGTTTTCTCCGGAGGAGGACGAGGACGCGCTGCGCGCCGCCGCCCCCGGCATCTCGCTTATCGTCGGCGGCAGGCCGGCGTTGGAGGCGGGCGGGCTTTCCCGCGTGCTGCGCTACGACGCGGCGGTAGGCTCGGTTTCCGGCGCGCTGCGGCGCGCCAGCCGCAGCAGTATCGCGCTGGACGCGCGCCGCTGGGGCAAGGACCCCGCCGTTTCGGCGGAGGCCGGGCGCGTGCGTCGCTCGCTTGAAAAAACGCTGTCCCGCGTTGTGGGGTCGGCGGAGGCGCCGCTGCCGCATTCCGGCTGGCCGGATTCCGCCGCCGCCAATTGGGCGGCGGACTGTCTGCGCCGCTGGGGCCGCGCCGACATGGGCATAATAGCCGAGGATGATGTCGCCTCCGGCCTGGACCAGGGGCGCATAACGCTGCGCCGCCTCTACGAATTATACCCGCGCGACGAGAGCGCGGTGTTTTTCAAAATGCGCGGGGCGGATTTGCAGGCCGCGCTTGGAGAATCCCTGTCTCATAAAGGGCGGCGGCTGTTTATAAGCGGGGCCCGTGCCCGGCTGGATGAAAATGGCGGAAAGCTCGTTTCGCTGGAAATAGACGGCAAGCCTGTTTCGGCAAACAAAATATACCGCGTCTGCGCGCCCGACGGGATGCTGCCCGGCGGCGGCGCGGCGGGTTTTTCGCGCGTGGTGGAATTCGCCAATTCGTGCGAACTCGTGCGTGACAAGCTGCGCTGGTGCATGGGCCGCCAGCGCGGCATGCTCCCGCCGGAGGCGGGCCGCTGGGGGAAGGGGAAAAGTGATTGAGTCTTATCTGCCCGTAGTGGCGCTGTCGTTGGTGATGGCGGCGGTGCTGCTGCTGCCGTTTTCCGTCAAAAAAATTGAAGAGGAACTGGAGATTTTCCTGCTGATAATGGGCGTGGCGGCGGTAACCGTTTCCGGGCAGTGGAGCCGCCATCTGCTGGCGGAATCTTTGCGCGAGCCGCTGCTTATCTCCTGCGCGGTGCTGGCGGCGGGGTTCGCATTCCGGGGGCTGCGCGCGGGACTGCATTCGGCGGCGGCGCTGATGATAGAGAAGCTGGGGCTTCCCGCCGCGGCGTTTATCATTGTGCTGGCTCTGGGGATGTGTTCCAGCGGCGTAACCGCCATAATCGCCGCGCTGGCGCTGTCGGAGGCGATATGCGCCTTCGGATTGGACAGGGACGGCGAGGCCGCCGTCGCCGTTTACGGCTGTTACGCGATAGGCCTGGGCGCCGCGTTGTCGCCGATAGGGGAGCCGCTTTCCGCCATAACCGTGGCCAAATTGAAAGGCCCGCCGCATTTTGCGGACTCGGGCTGGCTGTTTTCAACGCTGGGGGCGTGGATATTGCCGGGGGTGGCCGTGTGCGCTTTCATGGCCGCGCGCGCGGCGCGCCGCTGCGGCGTTTCGGGGCGCGAGCATTCGTCCGGGCGTGAATCCTCCGGCGGCATAATACTGCGCGCGCTTAAAATATATGTGTTTGTCGCCGCGCTGGTGCTGCTGGGCGCGGGGCTTGGGCCGCTTGCGGAAATTTCCACAGGCAAACTGGCGCACTGGCAGCTTTACTGGATAAACTCGCTTTCCGCGGTGCTGGATAACGCCACTCTGGCGGCGGCGGAGATAGTCCCCTCCATGACGCGGCAGCAGATACAGTTCCTGCTTATGGGGCTGCTTGTGGCCGGAGGAATGCTTATACCGGGCAATATCCCCAACATAATATGCGCCTCCAAGCTGGGCATTTCAAGCCGCCGCTGGGCGGCGCTGGCGCTGCCGCCGGGCATTGCGCTGATGGCGGTTTATTTCGCGCTTTTGTCGCTGGCGCGGTAAAAAGATACAATCTTGCCGGGTCCGGGAGCGGTTTCCCGGAGGTTTTTGTGATGGTCGGGCCGCCATCCGCAATTATTCCGGGCGGTTTTGCCGCCGTCCGGCAACGGAGGCGGTTATGTGGACAAAAAGCGGGCTTCAGAAACTCACCAGGGAAAAACTGTCGGATTATGTGTTTGTTACGGCGTCCAACCGGCAGCCCTACGTTCATAACAACAAATTCGGAAAAGTAACGGTCAGCCGCGGCTCAGGCGGCGTCATCACCGCGCTGGACCCTGTAATGCAGGCCTGCAACGGCGTCTGGGTCGCCTGGGGCAACGGCGACGCCGATAAAAAAGCGGCGGATGCCTCTGGCCGGCTGGCTGTTCCGCCGGACAACCCGGCATACACGTTAAAACGGATATGGCTCTCCAAAGCCGATGAAATCGGCTATTATTATGGGTTTTCCAACGAGGCGATATGGCCGCTGTGCCATACCGTGTTCAACCGCCCCGCCTTCCGGCAGGAGGACTGGGACAGCTACGTCAAGGTGAACCGGAAATTCGCAGACGCCATCGCCGCCGAGTTGCAGGGGCGCAAGGCCTTTGTGTGGATTCAGGATTACCATCTGTGCCTGCTGCCAGCCATGCTCAAGGAAAAGCTGCCGAACCAGATTATCTCGGCCCATTTCTGGCATATTCCATGGCCGGCGCACGAGGTGTTCCGCATTTTCCCCAGGAAAAAAGAGATACTGGAGGGGCTGCTGGCCAACGACATGCTGGGCTTCCACATCCGCCTGCATTGCAGCAATTTCCTGGATGTCGTGGACCGCGAGCTGGAATGCAAGATAGACCGGGAGCGCCACTCCGTAGTGCGCGGCGGGCGCGAGACGCTGGTGCGCCCCTTCCCGATAAGCGTGGATTATGCCGATATACGCAAATCCCTCTCCCTCCAGAAAATAAAGGAGCTTAAGCAGCAGATAACCGAGGAATTCCCTATCGGCGGCAAAAAGCTGCTGCTGGGGCTGGACCGGATTGATTACACCAAGGGAATACCGGAGCGGCTGCTGGCGGTGGACAGAATGCTGGAAAAGCACCCCGAGCTTGCCGAGCAGTTCGTGTTCCTGCAGATGGGCGAGCTCAGCCGCCTCCACATCCCGCGCTACAAGCAGCTCAACGACGAGATAAACTCGCTGGTTGAGCAGATAAACTGGAAGCACTCCACCGATTCGTGGAAGCCCATCATCCTCATCCGCCGGCATCTGAATTACCCGGAGCCGCTGGCCTTCTACGACTTGGGCGATGTCTGCGTGGTAAGCTCGCTGCACGACGGGATGAATCTTGTCGCCAAGGAATATGTGGCCGCCGCCGGCGAAGACAAGGGCATGCTGGTGCTGAGCCGCTTCACCGGCGCGTCCAGGGAACTGACAGACGCCGTGCTGATAAACCCCTACGACCGGGAGCAGTTCGCCGAGGCGCTCTACTCCGCCGTTACAATGCCGCAGGAGGAGCGCCGCCGCCGCATGCTTAAAATGAAGCAGGTGGTGGAGGAAAACAACATCTACCGCTGGGCGGGAAAAATAATATCGGAGCTGCTGAAACTGGATTTCGCCGAGCAATGAGAAACCTCCTTAAGGCGTGGCCGCATCTGGCCCGGCGGCTGTCCGGGAAAAAGCTGCTGCTTATGCTGGATTATGACGGCACGTTGGCCCCCATACGCGCCGTGCCCGGCAAGGCCGCGCTGCCCGCGCGCACGAGAAAACTGCTTGAGCATCTGGCGGCCAGGCCGTCGGTGATGATAGCCATAGTCAGCGGGCGGGACCTGCGCTATCTGCGCAAAGCCATAGGGCTGAAAAACATCATATATGCGTCAAACCACGGCTTCCGGATATCGGGCCGGGGCATGAAATTTTCCGTGCGCGTCCGGCGCGGGCCGCTGGCGGCCTTCCGCCGGGAGCTGGCGGCAGCGGCGGCGGGAACGCGCGGCGCGCTTGTGGAGAACAAGGAATTTTCCGCCGCGCTGCATTACCGCCGCGCCCGCCCTTCGGACGCCAGGCGGCTGCGGGCGGTTTTTATGAGGCTGCTGGCCCGGCATCCGGGGCTTGAGGCCGGGCGCGGTAAAAAAGTGCTGGAGGCCGCGCCCGTTTTAAGATGGGATAAAGGCCGGGCGGTTTTGTATATTATAGAGAAGGTCCGGGCGGAGGAAGGCGCAATCGTCCCTCTGTATATAGGCGACGACCGCACCGACGAGAACGCTTTCCGCGCGCTCGCCGGCAGGGGCGTTGCGGCCAGGGTGGGCAGGAAAAAAAACACCCGCGCCCGGTATTATCTTGAAAACACCGCAAAGGTGGCGGAACTGCTGGCCGCTGTTGCGCGCGCCGCGGAGGCGACATGACATATAAACATATTCTGGGTTATGCCGTTATGGGCAATGCCGTGCAGCAGTGGCTTATCTGCGCGGCGGCGCTGCTGTCTGCGCTGCTGGCGCTGCATGTTTTCAAGATGTCGGTGATGGCCTTTCTGCGCAAGCTCGCCGAGAAAACCGAGACAACGCTGGATGATTTGCTGCTGGAGGTCTTTGACAGCCGGGTTTACCCGTATTTCTATTTCCTGGCGGTATATTTCTCCGCAAAGTCCCTGACCCTGACACTGCGCATGCACCACGCGCTGGACATGGCCGCGAAAGTGGCTCTTTCGCTGATGATTGTGGTGGCGGTTTCGGACATAGTGTCGCATATATTCAAGGAATATGTTTTCAAGGGAAGGGGCGAGGGCGAGCGCAAACAATTCTCCGGCATCATACTGCTGGTGAAGGCCGCCGTCTGGTGTTTCGGCGGCATACTGATACTGGACAACCTGGGCGTCAAGATATCCGCGCTGGTAGCCGGCATGGGCATCAGCGGCGTGGCCGTCGCCCTGGCCGCGCAGACGGTGCTAAAGGATTTGTTCAGCTATTTCGCCATACTCTTTGACAGGCCTTTCGCCGTCGGCGACTTCGTCATCGTCGGCGCGGAGATGGGAACCATAGAGCATATCGGCATAAAGACCACCCGCCTGCGCAGTTTGAGCGGCGAGGAGATAATCTGCTCCAACAGCGACCTTGTTGAAAACCGGCTGCACAATTACAAGCGCATGTCCCGCAGGCGCGTGGTGCTGCGTTTCGGCATTCCCTATGAAAGCCCTTCCGCGGCGATGAAGCAGCTGCCGGAGGCCATAAAACGCATTGTCGGCGGCGTTTCCGGCGCAACCTTTGACCGGGCCCATTTCGCCGAATTCGGGGATTTCAGCCTCATACACGAAGTTGTCTATTACGTGGAGGACCCGGATTATGCCGTGTTCATGGACAGGCAGCAGGAAATAAACCTGAAGGTCAGGGAAGAGCTTGAGCGGCTGGGCCTGCGCCTGGCGTATCCGACGCGGACTCTGCATGTGCCGCCCGGCGGCTTATCAGCTCAAGATACCGCTGCTCGGTCTTTGCGACCATAGCCGCCGCTGTAAGGTTGGCGAGCGCGAAGTCCAGCGCCTTGCCCGCCATTTGCAGCGCGTCGGCCCGTTTGGACACGGACTCGCGCATAATTTCCGCCAGCCGGCTGGCGTTTCCCGCCGGAAAAATCCTGCCGGAAAAGCCGTCTTTTATTATTTCGCGGTGGCCGCCAATGTCGCTGGCTATCACCGGCACGCCCATCGCCATTGATTCGCGCAGCGAGCCGGAAACCGCCTCCCCCGCGATTGCGGCGTTGACGCTTGCCGACAGGACCGAAATTATTTCCGGCACATCCTCCCGGAACCCCAGCAGGCGCAGACGCTGTTCGCCCAGGCCGAGCTTGCGCGCCTCGCCCTTTATCCATTCCCCGTCGGTGTCCCTGCCGGCGCAGACGAAAGCCGCCTTTACGTTCTGCTTCAGCAGTCCTGCGGCTGCGGCAAGGAAAATGTGCTGGCCCTTGTCGCGGCTGCAATTGCCGATAAGCCCTATTATCGGCATGCCGTCGGGAAAGCCCAGTTCCCCCAGCACGGCCCAGTCCGGCTTGCGTGGCGCAAAGCGCGTTTCGTCCACGCCGCTGTAGACGACGGTTATTTTTTCGCGGGCTATGCCGTAATCGGCCAGTATTTGCGCCACCGCTTCCGCCACGGCGATATAGCCGCTCACGCGCGGGCTTTTGTACTTGAACCGGCTGAACAGGTTGCGCCGCAGCGGATGCGACACCCTGCGCGAAACGATAAACGGCGCGCGGTGCGCCGCTATGTAACAGGCCGCCAGTCCCGCCGCGTGCGCCATGGGATGATGCGCGTGTATTATGTCCGGCTTTTCGGCGTCTATCAGCCTTGCCAGCTTGAGCGCCGCGGCTATGTCGTAATCCTGAAAAGGCTGCCAGTTGATGGTTCTGACCCCGCAGCACGATGCGCGGGCGAAAAGCGTGCCGTTCCGGGGGCAGATGGCCACCACCTCCCAGCCGTGCCTTGCCAGCCCCTGCGCCAGCATCAGCATCTGCGTCGCGCCGCCGGACCAGCCGACGCTTTCGCTTATAAGGAAGATCTTGCCGCGCGAGTTGTCCATATAGAATTAACGCCGCGCCGCGCGCCTTTATTGCCGCCGCGGAAATTTGCTAGATTAAATTGTACCAAGGTGCTGTCCGTTATCCGAAAAAATTTCCGTCGCGGAGGCCCCATTGATGAGCGGAGCCGGAACGATAATTGTGCTGGACTTCGGTAGCCAGTACACCCAGCTTATAGCGCGCAGGCTGCGCGAGCGGGGGGTTTATGCCGAGATACTGCCTTTTCACGCGCCGGCGGGGGAGATAAAAGCCAAAAACCCCGCCGGCCTTGTCTTTTCCGGCGGGCCGGCCAGCGTGCACCAGGCCAAATCCCCCAGGCCGGACCCGGCGGTATACTCAATGGGGCTGCCGGTGCTGGGGATATGCTACGGCATGCAGCTTCTGGCCAGCGAAAGCGGCGGCAAAGTCGCCCCCGCCGGAAAGCGGGAATATGGTTTTGCGGAAGTTTCCGTTTCGCTCAAAAATTGCCCGCTTTTCGCGGGGGTCAAACCGCGCTTCAAGGCGTGGATGAGCCACGGCGACGCCGTTGAAAACACCGGCGCGGGCTTCCGCTCCGCCGCGAAAACCGCCGATTCCGGTTTTGCCGCCGCCGTGGACGCAAAACGCGGTTGGTATGCGGTGCAGTTCCATCCCGAAGTCGCGCATACCGGCGAAGGCGCCAAAATACTGGATAATTTTGCCCGCAAAATCTGCGGCGTGAAAGGCCGGTGGACGCCGGCCTCCATGATTGAGGAATCCGTCGCCCGCATAAAAGAGCAGGCCGGCGGGGACAGCGTCATATGCGGCCTCTCTGGCGGGGTGGATTCGTCGGTGGTGGCCGCGCTTGCCCAGCGCGCGGTCGGCGACCGGCTTTTCTGCATTTTCGTGGACACCGGCCTGCTGCGCGCCGGAGACAGGGAGCGCGTTGAAAAGCACCTTGGCCGCGAGCTGGGGCTGCGCGTCAAAACCGTGGACGCCTCCGCGCTGTTTCTCAAGCGGCTTTCCGGTGTGGAAGAGCCGGAAAAAAAGCGCAAAATAATCGGCAAAACCTTCATAGAGGTCTTTGAGCGCGAGGCCCGCCGCGTCAAAAACGCCAAATTCCTGGCACAGGGGACGCTGTATCCCGATGTTATAGAGTCGGTTTCCGTGCTGGGGCCTTCGGCGGCGATAAAAAGCCATCATAATGTGGGCGGCCTGCCGGAGAAAATGAAGCTAAAGCTCATAGAGCCGCTGCGCTTCCTGTTCAAGGACGAGGTGCGCGCGCTGGGCCGCAGCATGGGCATTTCAGACGAGATTCTGGAAATACAGCCTTTTCCCGGACCCGGCCTTGCCATACGGATACTGGGCGAAGTTACGCCCCAGCGGCTGGCGCTGGTCCGCGCGGCGGACGCCATCGCGCGCGAGGAATTGCGGCGCGACGGCTGGCACAGGAAGGCGTGGCAGTCTTTTGCCGCGCTGCTGCCGGTTAAATCGGTGGGTGTGATGGGCGACGAGCGCACCTACGAAAACGTAATCGCGCTGCGCTCGGTGGACAGTTCCGACGGCATGACCGCGGACTGGACCCGCCTCCCGCACGAACTGCTGCGGCGCATATCCAGCCGCATAGTAAGCGAACTTAGGGGAATAAACAGGGTTGTCTATGACATCACTTCAAAACCGCCCGCAACAATTGAATGGGAATGAGCTGCCTCTGCCGCTTCTGCGCCGCGGCAAGGTAAGGGACGTCTACGATTTGGGCGATAAGCTGCTGCTGCTAGCCACGGACCGCCTGTCGGCCTTTGACTGGGTGCTGCCGACTCCGGTCCCGGAAAAAGGCGCGCTGCTTACCGCCATCAGCGAATTCTGGTTCGGCAAAACCGCGCATATCGCGCCCAATCATTTCATCTCCCGCCCTAAGGAAATCGGCGGCGTGAAACTTTCCGATTGGCAGGCCGCGCGCGCCACGCTGGTTAAAAAGGCCAAACGCATAGATTATGAATGCGTTGTGCGCGGCTGGCTGTCCGGCTCCGGCTGGAGCGAGTATGAGAAAACCGGCGCGGTTTGCGGCGAGAAGCTGCCGCCCGGGCTGCATGAATCCGAGAGGCTGCCCGTCCCGATATTCACCCCCGCCGCCAAAAACGACACCGGCCATGACGAGAACGTCAGCTTCGCCCGCATGGCTGCGGACTTGGGCGCGGAAAAAGCCGCCGCTTTGCGCGATTTAAGCCTCGCCCTTTACAATTTCGGCGCGCAATGGCTGGAGCCGCGCGGCATAATCCTTGCCGACACCAAATTTGAGTTCGGCGAAATAGACGGCGAAATAACCGTCATAGACGAGCTGCTGACGCCGGATTCCTCGCGTTTCTGGGACAAGACTTTCTGGAAGCCCGGCGGCTCGCCGCCCAGTTTTGACAAGCAGTTCGCGCGCGATTACCTGAGCGGCTGCGGCTGGGACAAAAACTCCCCGCCTCCGCCGCTTCCGCCGGAGATAACGGAAAAAACGGCGGCCAGATACAGGGAGGCTTTCTCCCGGATAACGGAGCGGACATGGAAATAGAGGTTTGCCTTAAACCGCAGTTCATGGACGCCGGCGCCGCCGGCGCGATGCACGAGTTAAACCTGGCGGGGGAGGCGGAAATCTCCGCCGCCAGAACCGCCAGGATTTACTCATTTTCCGGCGATATTCCCCGCGCGCGGCTGGGCGAAATCGCGGGAAAGCTGCTCTGCGACCCTGTAACCGAAAGCTGGGGTTTTTCGCCTTACCTTTTGCCGGAAAAGGGCTGGAAGCGGGTGGAGGTTCGGTTCAAAAATTCCGTTACCGACCCCGCCGGCGAAAGCGTGGAGGAGGCCCTTGCCGGGAAACTGCCGCCGGGCTGCCGGGTGCGCTGCGCCGACGTGTATCTGTTCAAGACCGCCGCCGGGGCGCAAAAGCTGGAGCGCGCCGTGCTGGATACCCTCGCAAACGAGCTTGTGTGCGCCGTAAAGGTGATATAACCATGCCAACCCTTGCAAAACCCCTTCCCGTAAAAGCGGAACTTGAGGATTTCCTGAAACTCTCCGGCTCGTCGCTCTTGGCCCTGAGCAAAGAATACGGCTGGTCGCTCAACCGGCCTGAGATGGAGTTGGCGCAAAAGTATTTCGGAAAGCTGGGCCGTCCGCCCTCGCGCGGCGAGATGGAGACCATAGCCCAGACCTGGTCCGAGCATTGCAAGCACAAGACGTTCTCCGGCCCCGTGAAATTCACAAGCGGCGGCAGAACCGAGCGCATCCCCAATCTTTTCAAGGAAACCATAGTAAAGGCCACGCGCGAACTGGACAAGAAATGGTGCCTGTCGGTTTTTGAAGACAATGCCGGCGTGGTGGAATTCGGCAAAGGCGGCAAATGGGCGCTGGCCTTCAAGGCCGAAACCCACAACCACCCCTGCGCGCTGGAGCCGTACGGCGGCTCGGAAACCGGCGTGGGCGGCGTTATCCGCGACGTGTTGGGAGTGGGGCTTGGCGCAAAACCGGTGCTTAACACCGATATTTTCTGCTTCGCGCCGCCGGGACTGCGCGAAAACCTGCCGCAAAGCGCGCTTGCGCCGGAGCGGGTGCTGCGCGGCGTCGTAACCGGCGTGCGCGATTACGGCAACCGCATGGGCATACCGACTGCGGCGGGCGCGGTGTGCTTTGACAAGGGGTATATGCTCAACCCGCTGGTGTTTGTGGGCACCGTCGGCATAATGCCGCGCAAGGCGGTGCATAAGGAAGTCCGCCCTGGCGACCTTATAGTCTGCGCCGGCGGCAGGACAGGCCGGGACGGCATTCACGGCGCGACATTCTCCTCCGCGGATATAGACGAGGATTCGCCGGCGTCGGCTGTGCAGATAGGCCATCCCCTTAACGAAAAGCGGGTGCTGGACGCGCAGCTTAAAGCGCGCGACCGCAGCCTTTACCGCGGGGTTACGGATTGCGGCGCGGGCGGGTTTTCCTCGGCAATCGGCGAACTGGGCGCGGAAACCGGCGCGCGGGTGTATCTGGAGCGCGCGCCGCTCAAGGACGCCGCCGTGCTGGACTGGGAAATCTGGGTTTCCGAATCCCAGGAGCGCATGATATACGCCGTCCCTCCGGGAAAACTGCGCGAGTTTGAGAATGTTTTCGCGGGCGAGGGCTGCCAGACCGCCGTGCTGGGCGAGTTTTCCGGCAAAAGGCTTTGCGTAACCTATAACGGAAAAACAGTGGTTGACCTGGATATGGAATTCCTGCACGGCGCCTGCCCCAAAATAGAAAAACCCGCCGTCTGGAAGCCGGCAAAGCCGCGCCGCGCAAAACTTCGCAAAACCGGCGCCCGGTTTTTAGAGGACATGCTGGCAAACCTCAATATTTGCAGCCGGGAGTTCATGATACGCCAGTACGACCACGAGGTGCAGGGCGGCACGGTCTTAAAGCCGCTTTCCGGCGCAAACGGCGGCCCGCAGGACGGCTGCGTCATCTGGCCGCATGCCGCCACCGGCGACACCCGCGATTATTGCGGCTTTGCCGCGGCGCACGGCATCAACCCCGCCGCCGGCAAAATAGACCCCTACGAGATGGCCCTCCAGTGCGCCGACGAGGCGATGCGCGGCCTGGCCTGCATGGGCGCGGACGTCTCCCGCGCGGCTTTGCTGGACAATTTCTGCTGGGGCAGCCCGGAGAACAAAACGCTCATGGGCGCGCTGGTGCTGGCCGCGCGCGGCTGCTACGACGCCGCAAAGGCGTATCAGGCGCCGTTTATATCGGGCAAGGACAGTTTTTACAACCAGGCCAAAGACGCGCGCGGCAGGAATTTGGCCATTCCCTGCACTCTGCTGGTTTCGGCTGTGGCGCCGGTGGAGGATGTGCGGCGCACAATCAGCTCGGATTTGAAGCGCGACGGCTCCGCGCTCTATATTCTGGGCGCGACGCGCGACGATATCGGCCCCTCGGTATACCGCGAGATGACGGGGATAAGCTGCAACAGCCTTTCAAAGACCGATGCCGCCGGGAATTTCGCGCTCTACAAGGCGCTGGCAAAGGCGATGGGCAGGGGGCTGGTCCTGTCGGCGCATGACTGTTCTCAGGGCGGGCTTGCCGTCTGCGCGGCGGAAATGGCTTTTGCCGGCGGCATCGGCGCGGAAATAGTGCTGGACGCCGCGCCTTATGAAGGCCCCGGCCTTTCGCCGGAGATGCTGCTGTATTCCGAAACCTCCGGCAGAATACTGCTTGAAGTTTCTCCGCAGGACGAGAAAAAATTCCTCGCCGCCATGAAGGGCTTTGCCGCCGCGCGCATAGGCCGCACAGGCGGGAAGGAGCTGGGCTTTGTCTGGCAGGGCGCGCCGTATCTGGCGGCGGATATTGAAAGGCTGCGGCTGCGCTGGCAAAACGGCCTGGTGGCCGCGCTGGAGGGAAAATGAGCAAAGCGAAAGTCCTTGTGGTGCGCGCCCCCGGCACCAACTGCGACTGCGAGACGGCGGATTCCTTCCGCCACCTAGGCGCGGCGGCGCAGGCGGTTGTTATCGGCGATATAGTCTCCGGCAAAACCGCGTTTTCGGATTTTGACATCGCCGCTTTCCCCGGCGGGTTTTCCTACGGCGATTATATCGCCGCCGGCAGAATTCACGCCGCCGCGCTGGATAAAGTGCGCGGCGAACTTGAGCGTTTCATAAAATCCGGCAGGCCGGTAATCGGGATATGCAACGGCTTCCAGATCCTTGTGAAGGCCGGTCTGCTGCCTTTTGCCGGCGGGCAGAGCGCGAGCTTTACCTTCAACGACAACGGGCGCTTCACCGCCAGATGGGTGCGGCTGAAGGTCAACCCCAAAAGCCGCTGCCTGTTCACCCAAAACCTGCCGGCGGAGATTGACCTGCCCATCGCCCACGGCGAGGGGAAATTCGTAACGCGGTCCGCCGCGGTGTTGTCCGAAATACGGGCGGGGCATTGCGCCGCGCTGCAATATGTTGAAAACCCCAACGGCGCGCAGGACGATATCGCCGGGCTTTGCAACCCGGAAGGCAACTGTTTCGGGCTTATGCCGCATCCGGAGCGGTTCGCCTTCCCGTTCCAGCATCCGGGCTGGCGCAAAAACCGCTCCTCCCGCGCCGACGGGATGGATATACTGGCCAACGCGGTCAGATACGTCAACTAGGAAAAAATATGTGCGGAATATTTGCGATAGCCAATCATAAAGACAGCGCGAGGCTGGCCCACCTGGGGCTTTTCTCGCTTCAGCACCGCGGGCAGGAAAGCGCGGGGATTGTCGTGGATAACGGAGGCAAACTCTCCGCCTGCGTGGGGATGGGGCTGGTCGCCAATGTGTTTTCCGACGAGATTCTGGCGCATATGCCCGGAACCGGCGCGGTGGGGCATGTGCGCTACTCCACCGCCGGGGCCAGTATGATAAAAAACGCCCAGCCGCTTTTATACAGCCACATTCACGGGCAGGTGTCCATCGCGCATAACGGCACACTCACCAACGCGCTCGCCCTGCGCCGCGAACTGGAGAAAAAGGGCGCCATTTTCCAGTCCTCCACCGACAGCGAGATAATAGTCCATCTCATGGCGCGCGAAAAAGGCCCGCTGGAAAACGCGGTGGTCAAAAGCCTGCCCAAACTCTGCGGCTCTTATTCCTTTATTTTTCTTGCGCCGGGGAAAATCATCGCGGCGCGCGACCCGCTGGGGTTCCGCCCGCTGGTGCTGGGCCGGGCGGGAAAGTCGTACATTCTCGCCTCCGAAACTCCGGCCATAGAAACCGCCGGCGGCAAAATAGTGCGCGAGATTGAGCCGGGGGAGGTAATCTCCATTTCCGGCGGGGTTTGCAAGACGGTGCACAGGTTCAAAAGCCCCGGAAAAACCGCAATCTGCATTTTTGAGAGGATTTATTTCGCCAGGCCGGACGCAATAGTGGAGGGCAAAAGCATACAGTCCTGCCGTTACGACATGGGCCGGCGGCTGGCGCGCGAGATGAAGGGAATCAAAGCGGACATGGTTGTGCCGGTCCCGGATTCCGGCACTCACGCGGCGTTCGGGTTCTCCAAGGAATCGGGCATACCGCTTAAAATGGCGCTGATGCGGAATCATTACATGGGCCGCTCCTTCATAAACTTCACCCAGTCCATAAGGGAGCTGACGGTGCGCCTCAAGCTTTCCCCCATCACGGATCTGGTGAAGGGAAAGGACATAATCCTCTGCGACGATTCCATAGTGCGCGGCACCACCTCGCGCAAAATAGTCGCGGGGCTGCGCCGGGCGGGCGCGCGGAAAATTTATATGGCCATCTCCTCGCCGCCCATCATCTCGCCCTGCTATTACGGAATAGACACTCCCACAAAAGAAGAGCTTATCGCCAACCGTATGAATGTGGAGGAGACGCGCCGCTACCTCGGCGCGGACGGCCTGCACTACCTGAGCGAGGCCAGCCTGCTGGAAGCCGCCGGCGGGACGGAAAACGTCTTCTGCACGGCCTGCTTCACGGGAAAATATCCGGCAAAGAACCCGGATTTCGCATGAACATACTTTTAATCGGCTCCGGCGGAAGGGAACATGCGGTAGCGTGGAAGCTGGCGCAAAGCCCGTCGCTGGGAACATTATATTGCGCGCCCTCCTCCGCCGCGATAGCGGAGCTGGCGCAGACCGCCCCGGTTGACGCGGAGGATTTCGCCGCCGTCGCGGACTTCTGCGCCGGCAAATCGGTTGATTTGGTTTTCGTGGGGCCGGAGGCGCCGCTTGCCGCCGGAATCGCCGATTTCCTGCGCGCGCGCGGCATTGCCGTGTTCGGGCCGGGCAGGGAGGGGGCGCTGCTGGAAGCCTCCAAAAGCCGGGCCAAGCAGTTCATGCTCAGATACGGCATTCCCACCGCCGCGGCGCGGACTTTCGACGACGCCGCCGCGGCAAAGGCTGCGGTGATGGAATCCCCGCTGCCGGTTGTGGTCAAAGCCGACGGGCTTGCCGCCGGAAAAGGCGTGCGGGTGTGCTTTACCCGCGAAGACGCGCTTGCCGCCGTATCCGATTTCATGGAGAAGAAAATTTTCGGCGGCGCGGGCGCGCGCGCGGTGCTGGAGGAGTTCATGACGGGAAGCGAAGCCTCCGCCATGGCTTTCTGCGACGGCAAAAAATGCCTGCCGCTTCCCCTTGCGCGCGACCACAAACGGCTGCTGGACGGCGACAAGGGCCCCAACACCGGCGGCATGGGCGCCTGCTGCCCGCTGCCGGATGTTGACTCAAAAACCAAAGCCGCCATCGCCTCCATTTTTGACGGTTTCCTGCGCGGCATAGCCGGAGACGGGATTGATTACCGCGGCGTCATATACGCCGGGCTGATGCTGACGCCTCAGGGGCCCAAGGTGGTGGAATTCAACTGCCGGCTGGGCGACCCGGAAACGCAATGCCTGCTGCCAATGCTGGACTGCGACCTGGCGGCAGCCGCAAAAGCCTGCGCCGACGGCAATCTTCCCGCCGGCGCAATCCCCGTCAAAAGCGGGGCCTGCGCCGCCGTGGTGCTGGCCGCGCGCGGCTATCCCGATTCGCCGGAGAAGGGAAAAATAATCTCCGGCCTTGAAAACGCGGCGCGGCTGGAAAACACCGCGCTGTTCCACGCCGGGACCGCAAAAACCGCCGACGGCTGGGTTACAGCTGGCGGGCGGGTGCTGGCGGCAAGCGCGCTGGGCGCGGATTTGCCCGCCGCAATCGCGGCGGCCTACAGGGCCGCCGCTGAAATCCGTTTTGACGGAATGCAATACCGCGGGGACATAGGATTATGGAAAAAATAAAAGTCGCCGTTGTGATGGGAAGCGAAAGCGATCTGCCGGTCATGCGCAAGGCCTGCGACACTCTCAAAACGCTTGGCATAGCGCATAAAACATTCATCGCCTCGGCGCACAGGACGCCGGAGCTGTTGGCTGCTATCGTCGCCCGCTGCGAGCGCGCGGGCGCGCTGGTCTACATCGCCGGCGCGGGCGGCGCGGCGCATTTGCCCGGCGTAATCGCCAGCATGACGCTGCGTCCTGTTATAGGCGTGCCGGTCAATTCAAAGCTCTCCGGACTGGATTCGCTGCTGTCTATCGCCCAAATGCCCTCCGGCGTGCCGGTGGCGGCGATGGCGGTGGACGGTTCAGCCAACGCCGCCATACTAGCCGCGCAGATTCTGGCGGCGGCGGATAAAAACATTCACAAAAAACTGGCGCTGCTGCGCCGGGGCGCGGCTGAAAAAATTTCGCAGGCTAACGACAGGCTCAATAAGGAGTGATATGGCCATAACTTACAAAAAATCCGGCGTTGACATCGCCGCCGGCGACGCGCTGGTTGAATACATACAGAAAAAAGCCCCCGCCGTGGGCGGTTTTGCGGGGCTGTTCCCGCTGGAGTTGGGCGGCAAGCAGTATAACATCGTCGGCTGCACCGACGGCGTGGGCACCAAGCTGAAACTGGCGTTTCTGACCGGGCGGCATAGCACCGTGGGCATAGACCTTGTCGCCATGAATGTAAACGACCTGATAACCTGCGGCGCGAAACCGCTTTTTTTCCTGGATTATTACGCGACCTCCAGACTGGACCCCAAAACCTCGCGCGCCGTCATAGACGGCATACTGGAAGGCTGCCGGCAGGGGGAAATGGCGCTCCTCGGCGGCGAGACCGCCGAAATGCCCGGCTTCTACGGCAAAGGCGAATACGACCTGGCGGGGTTCGCGGTGGGCATAGTGGAAAGCGGGCGTGTCATAGACGGCAGCCGCATCATGCCCGGCGACGCGCTGATAGGGCTGCCCTCCACGGGTTTTCATTCCAACGGCTATTCGCTGATACGCGGGGTGTACAGGGACGCCGAGCTTAAAAAGCGCGCCGCCCGGCTGCTGGCGCCTACGAAAATCTATGTGAAAGACATCGCCGCGCTGCGCGGCGCCGCCATTGCCGCCGGAGCCGACATCCTGGGCATGGCGCATATCACAGGCGGCGGCATTGTGGAGAATGTGCCCAGATTCCTGCCCGGAAACTGCGCCGCCGTCATAGACGCGGCCTCGTGGAAGCGGCCCAAAATCATGAGGGATATCGCAAAAGGCGGCGATATACCCGCAGGCGACATGTGGCGCACCTTTAACATGGGAATAGGGATGGTAATCGCGTTAAGGCCGCAGGCCGTTGAAGCCGCGCTGAAAACGCTGCCGGAGGCCGTGGTTCTCGGGCGTGTGGAGCGCGGCGAAAACAAGGTAATTCTCCAGAACGCGGAGCGGCTATGAAAATAGCGGTTCTTGCCTCCGGCGGGGGGACCACTTTTCAGGCTTTATACGACGCGCAGAAAGCCGGCTCGCTGGGCGGGGGGGAGATAGTTCTTGTAATCTCAAGCCGCCCGGACGCGGGCGTTGCGGCCCGCGCGAAAGCCGCGGGCGTGCGCGCCGAAACCGCCGACCCGAAAGACGACGCTCTGCTCTGCCGCCTCTGCGCGGAGGCGGGGGTGCGGCTTGTCTGCATGGCAGGCTACATGCACAAGCTGGGGCCGGAAATGCTTAAACGCTATGCCGGCGCGGTGCTGAATATCCATCCCGCGCTGCTGCCCGCTTTCGGCGGGAAAGGGATGTACGGGCGGCATGTGCACGAGGCCGTCATCGCCTCCGGCGCGAAATTCAGCGGCTGCACCGTCCATTTCGCCGACGGAAATTATGACGCCGGGCCGGTCGCGCTTCAGCAGGCGGTTGCGGTGGCCGAAGACGATACCGCAGAAACATTGTCCGAAAAAGTCCGCGCGGCGGAGCGCATATTGTACCCCCGCGCGGTGCGGCTGTTTTGCCAGGGCAGGCTGAAAATCAGCGGCGGCAAAGTCTCCGTCCTGCCGGAGAAAACAGAGGCCGGAAAAATCCGCCGCGCGCTTATTTCCGTTTACGACAAAACGGGGCTGGCCGAATTCGCCAAAGGGCTGGACGGGCTTGGCGTGGAAATAATCAGCACCTCCGGCACGGCCAAATTCCTGTCGGAAAACGGCGTTCCCGTGCGAATGCTGGAGACGCTTACCGGGTTTCCCGAAATTCTGGGCGGGCGGGTGAAAACGCTGCACCCCATGGTTCACGGCGCGATACTCATGCGCCGCGGCGACGCGGGGCAGGTTGCCCAGGCGCAGGTTCACGGCATTGAGCCGATAGACATGCTGGTTGTCAACCTCTATCCCTTTGCGCAAACGCTGGCGGGGCATTCCTCCGTCCACGAGCAGGAAGTGATAGAGCAGATAGACATAGGCGGCGTCGCGCTTATACGCGCCGGCTCCAAAAATTACGAGGATGTGGCTGTTCTGACCGAGCCTGCCGATTACCCGTCAGTTCTGGAGGAAATGCAAAAATCCTCCGCGCTTTCTGCGGACACCAAGCGGCGGCTTGCCGCCAGGGGCTTTGCCCACACCGCTGCCTACGACGGCGATATTTCCGGCGCGTTCGCGCGCGCGCAGGCCGGCGGCGGGCCGCCGCAAACGCTGAACCTGAATTTGAAGCTGGCGCAGCCCATGCGCTACGGCGAAAATCCCCATCAGCAGGCCGCGCTTTATTCTCCGGACGGGAAGCTTTCGTTTGAGCAGCTGCACGGCAAGGAGCTTTCCTACAACAATATTTTGGACGCGCATGGCTCCTGGGAGGCTGTCTGCGACTTCGGGCAGACCGCCGCCGTGATATTCAAGCATATCACCCCCTGCGGCGCGGCGACCGGCGCGACCGCCGAGGAGGCGTTCTCCCGCGCCTGGGAGTGCGACCCGCTGTCGGCCTTCGGCGGGGTGATTGCGTTCAACTGCAAAGTTTCGCCCAAAGCGGCGGAGATGGTGAACTCGTTTTTTGTGGAGATAATCATTGCGCCGGATTACGAAGATGCCGCGCTGGATATCCTGCGCGCCAAGAAAAACATCCGCATACTGAGCCGCGCCGCCGGGAAAAATTCCGGCTGGGTGATACGCTCGGCGGGGCGGGAAATACTGGCGGGCGAGGCGGATTCCGCGGTTTCCGCCGGGCAGTGGAAACAGGCGTCAAAACGCGCGCCCTCCGGCGAGGAAATGCGCGCGCTGGAATTTGCGTGGATTGTCTGCAAGCATGTGCGCTCCAACGCGATAGCCTTGTGCGCGCCGGACAGGACCGTAGGTATTGGCGCGGGCCAGATGTCGCGCGTTGACGCGGTGAAAACGGCGGAGATGAAATTTTCGCAGTATCTGGCCAAAAACCCGCGCCCCAAAACGCTGGTTCTGGCTTCCGACGCTTTTTTCCCGTTCCGGGACGCGGTTGACGAGGCGGCCCGGCTGGGCGCAAGCGCGATAGTCCAGCCCGGCGGCTCTCAACGCGACGCGGAATCAATTCAGGCGGCGGACGAGCGCGGGCTGGCGATGATGTTTACCGGCATGCGCCATTTCCGGCACTGACATTCGCGGCGGCTTTGCCGTCAAGAACCGCCTCTTCCATAAAGGAATACTTCCAGCCGCCGTAGCGGCCCGTGCTGAGGCAGCCTTTCTTTTCCAGCCAGGGGAGTATGCGGGACAGCGCATGTGAGCGGTTTGCGTCGTATACCGCGTAGGCGCAGGGGATGGCGATATGCATGCGCGCGGCGGGGGGGGCGGAAATCAGGCCGCAGCGGCGCAGGCCGGAGAGCATTTGCCGCTCCAGCGCGGCGGTGTCCGGTTTTGACGACGGCGGGCTTGCCGTCTCTGTATAAAACGATGAGTAGCCCGCCGGAGAGACATGCCGCGAAAAATGCGAGGCTATGCCGGCGCGGTAGAACGCGAACTTATCCTCCGGGAAATACGCCCAGTGCAGCTTTCGCCGGGCCGGAGCGCGGAAGCCGAAATTGAACACGTCCACCCGGTTATGCCGCAGCAGTTTTGCGCTTTCGCGCACGGCGGCGGGCGCGTCCTCTATTATGCCGCAGAAATCTTTAAGCGGCATGGTGTTTACCAGCCTTGAAAATTCCACTTCTCCGAGATTGTTTATCAGCGCCGTCTTTTTTGAGAGGTTGACGCGCAATACCCCGCAGCCGGGCATAAAGCCGTTGCCCAGCCCGTCCGCAATGGCGGCGCACAGCGCGCCCGCGCCGCCTTGTGACGGATAGTAAAATTCCGTATTGTAGCCGAAGCTGGCGCGCTGCGGGCCGTATGCCCCGGCGATAACCTCTTCCGGCCCCGGGCGCGGCACAAAGGGGGCGCACCAGTCCGCCCTCAGCTGCGGGAGCGGGACGCGCCACAGCTTGCGGTTATAGGGAAACATGAAATGCCGGCATATCCCCTCGCCGAAAACGGACATTGCCCAGCGGTCGAAAGGCGAATCAAAGGGCGGGGTTTTGTTCTCGCGCCAGGCTTTGAGGAAACCGGACACGCAGTCGCTGACCACCCTGTCCGGCAGGCCGCAGAGCGCGGCCTGAAAGGGATAGGGGGTGTAGACGCCGCTGGAATATATCTCCGCGCGGCGGCGCAGCTTTTCCAGATTGCCGCGCAGCATGCGGAAAATGAAACTTTTGCCGTAACCGCTGTGCAGATGCAGCAAATGGCCCGAACAGTCAAAAGAGAAGCCGTTTTGCGAAAACGAGGCGCAAAGCCCGCCGGGATAGTCGTTTTTTTCGGCAAGGATATAGCGCGGCGCGCCCAGCCGCTCCAGATGCCAGGCGCAGGAAAGCCCGGTAAGTCCGGCGCCGATTATAAGGGTGTCGGTTCTCACATTTCCACCCGTGCTATTTTGACGCTCATCAGCGCGAACGCCGCCGCGTCCGCCGCGTACACCACCAGCGCGGGCCATATGGGCAACTGCGTAGCCGAAAACGCGCACAGCACCAGGCCCATGGTAACAACCGCGCTCCAGGCCACTATCTCGTGGCGGGAAAAACCCATTTTCTCAAGCCGCAGGGCGTAATGGTCCTTGCTGCCCGCAAACGGGGAATTGCCGCGCCTTATGCGCAGGAAAGAGACGAAAAACGTGTCGTAAATCGGAACGGCCAGTATAAGCAGCGGCGCGTACACGCCAAGCGGGTTGGTATGCGAGTACTGCGTGCTTACCGACAATGCCGCCAGGGTGTATCCCATGAAAAGGCTGCCGCAGTCGCCCGCGAAAATTTTCCGGCGGCGCGAGAAATTGTGCGGCAAAAACCCCGCCGCCGCGCCCAGCAGCGCAGCGGCGGCGAAATTGACATACAGGTCTTCCGACGGCAGCGCTATCAGCAGAAACCCCAGCGAGGCGGCGGCGGCCTGGCTGGCGCAGAGGCCGTCCATGATATCTATTATGTTGAAGGCATTGGCCACCCCCACCACCCAGACGACCGTCAGCGCGACCGCCAGATAATCGGGCTGTATGAACCTGATGCGCACCCCGTAATGCACCAGCACCAGCGCGGCGGCTATCTGGAAGGCGAACTTTGTCGCCACGGAAAGGCCGGAGGGTTTTTTTATATCGTCCACCAGCCCCAGCAGCAGCATTATCACCGCCCCGGCGAAAAATCCGCGCAGCGTGTGCAGCGTTCCTGTGGGAAAGCTGGTGAAAAGCCTTACCGCCGACAGCGAGATTATAAAAGCCGCCGCTATCGCCAGCCCGCCCAGCAGCGGGGTGGGGTTCTTGTGGGTTTTTACGCCGCCGGAGGGCGTGTCCAGCACGAATCTGAGGCCCAGGGCGCGCGCCAGCGGCGTCAGCGCCAGCGAGGCCGCGAAAGCGGCCGCCGCCGTTATCAGATAGAGTTTCCAGGGGCTCATAACCTGTAGAGCGCGCAGCTTTCAGCCGCGAAAGCCGGCTGTACGGAAAGCATCTCCTCCCAGTTTTTAAGGCCGTTCTCCGAGAAATTCAGCGTGCCGTAAGGATGAAGCCGCCGCATTTCCCCCGGAACATATATAACCCAGTCGTAATCGCGGGCGAGGGTTTGCGCCAGTTCAAGCGGCGAGGCCGCCGCATTGGCCGCCGTAACGAAACCGTTTTGCGCTGTCAGGGCGGTGGCCGCAACATTCCGGCGGACGTAGTACGAGCGCTGCTCCCCTGCCATCAGCACGCGCGCGCCGGGCGGGGACATGGCGTTTACGGCGGCGGCGCACGGATAATAGCGCAGGGTTGCCGACAAATGCTCCGCCCGGCCCGCTTTGCCGAAAAGGTAATTCCAGTTATACGCTAAATCGTTCATGCCGGCCCATAAAACCGCCCGTTCCGCCGCAAATGCCAGCAGCGCCGCGGCCAGGACTATTCCGGCCAGCCGCCCGCCCTCGCGCCGCGCCGCCATGAAACCCTCAGCCGCCAGAATGGAGCCCAAAGGCACTATAACCACCAGAAACCGCAGCACCTTCGCCGTAAAAAACCAGACCGCGAAATGCAGCAGAATATACGCCCCGCACCAGCGCAGTTCCCGGGAGCGCAGCGCGGCCAGCGCCATCAGCGGGGTCGCGGCGAAAAACAGGTTCCAGCCCAGTGTTCCCAGAGCGTCCATCCCGCCGCCGAAATGCGAAGGGGCGGTAAACAGCGTATAAGGGAACATGATGAGCTCGCGCAGCGGGCGGCCCTGTCCGCCGTATTCCGTCAGCATGGAGAAATAGGCCTGTGCCTGGCCCGCAAGGGCCGTGTCCGCATTCAGCAGCCTGTACAGGAACGGGTAGACCGGATTTCCGGTTTCGGCGGCGTTTTTAACCAGCCACGGCGCGCAAACAAGGCAGCAGGCCGCGGCGAATATCAGAACGTCAACGACGCGGGCTCTGCGTTCGCTGAATCGCTGGACGCTGTAGCAGTGGCGCAGCGCCAGCATAAGCAGCGCGGCGGCGGTTATGCCGGCATAGTACTTGGTTCCGAACGCGAGTCCGCAGAAAACGCCGCCCGCAGCGGCCCACAGCCGGGATTGCGGCCCCGCGTTGCGCCGCCACATTGCCAGCGATAAGACTGCGGCGGTGATGAAAAGGCAGGCCGCCGTCTCCGCATAGCTTGCCGACGCCAGAAGCGCGAAAGAGGTGTGCGACAGCGCCAGAAAAAGCGCCAGCCCGCTCGCGCCGGGAGAGGCTTCGCCGGAATTCTCCAGCGTCCTGAGATAGCCGTAAACCCATAACCCCGACAATGCGGCGCACAGCCAGGAGAACAATTGCGCCGCCGTGTCAGAGCCCAGAAGCAGCGCGGCGGTGAAAAGCATCTCGCTGTTTTGCGGAAAATGGCTGTAGACGCTGCCGGGAACCGGCGCTATCGCGTGGTTAAGAGCATAAGCCTGCGGCAGCGCAAGATGGTACACCAGCGAGTCATAGTGCGGCGGCGGCGCAAAGCAGACCAGAAAGGCCCCTGCCAGCGGCAGAAGGGCTGCCAGCTCCCAGCCGGTGCGCGCAACCATGCCCGGCACGGGGAACGGAACAAGCCTTTTCCTGCCGGACCACAAAAACGCGCCAAGCAGCAGAACTATTGACGTCGGGTACAGCAGCTTCATCTCGCCAAGCGCGAAAACCGCCAGCGCCAGCGCGCCCAGCCCCAACGTGGCCGCCGCCGGAACGCGCAGGCCGGGAAAACTGTCCCATTCAAAACCGCAGGATTCAAGCGCGCGCGCGCCGAAGGCGAATGCCGCGGCGGCGGCAATCGCGAAAATTATCACGGAACAGGCCGCGAAAACAATTCCGCTTCCCAGAGCCGCGCGCAGGCCGTATAACGCCGCAGACAGCAGCAGCGCGGCGGCGGCCAGCGCATAAAAAAAAGATGTTTTCGCCGCGGCTCCGGCTGTCATGCCGGGGTTCCGGTTTCAGGCGGCGCGGACCGTCCTGTCTGCGAAGGCGAAGGCGGGGGCGGAGCAACGGCCCGTCCAGTCTGCCCCGGAGGGGGCGGCGCGGCGCGTCCTGTCTGCGAAGGCGAAGGCGGGGGTGGCGCGGCATGACCGGTCCGGGACGGGGGCGCGGGAGCAGCACGTCCGGTCTGTCCCGGGGGCGGCGGTGCGGCGCGTCCCGTTTGGGAAGGGGATGGCGGCGGCGGAGGGGCAGCCCGTCCGGTCTGTCCCGGAAGCGGCGGCACGGCGCGTCCGGTCTGCGCCGGAGAGGGCGGAGAGGGGGCGGGGCTGTCTGCGCGGGGCGGCGCGTCTGGCGCGTTCCGCTCTGTCCCGGGCGGCGCCTCTTTTTCTGTTCGGAAAGGCGGTTTCCCCGCCGTTTCCGGTTGAGTCTCGGATTGTCCGGCGGTTCTTGCTGTTTGCGAAACCGCGTCCGCGGACTGAGCCACTGCACCGTCCGTGCCCGGCGGCTGCGCCGCATCGGGTCTGGCGGAGGCGGCCCTGCGTTTTTTCTGGGCGATGCCGTCGCGCGCCACGGAAAGCGCGTGCACGGGATTCATCATGGCATAACCGGTTTCATCCAGCAGTTTTTTGCTGACAAGGCCGGCAAGCCTGGGGCGGGGGGCTTTTTGACCGGGCTGCGCGTTTACCGGCGT
Source organism: Elusimicrobiales bacterium (assembly GCA_041651175.1). Taxonomy (NCBI): domain Bacteria; kingdom Pseudomonadati; phylum Elusimicrobiota; class Elusimicrobia; order Elusimicrobiales; species Elusimicrobiales bacterium. The sequence goes on from JBAZJT010000002.1 coordinate 70,349, forward strand.
TATCATGTCAGCCGGAATGCCGAGCCGCTGGCAGGCTATCTGCGCGAATTCATACCGGCTCACAAAATCCGGCCCGGCGGCGTGGTAGAGCCCGGTTTTCTCCTTTAGAACAAGCAGCAGGACGGCGGCCGCCAGGTCGGGGGCGAAAGTCGGGGTGCAATACTCGGTTGAGGATAGTTCCATCCGCTCGTTTTTTCCGGCTTTATCCATTATCTGCGTCAGCAAATTAGGCGAATCCGCTCCATAGACCCCGCTACTGCGTATGATGACGGAGCCGAACGAGGCGCCGGCACAGATTTTCTCCGCCTTGAGTTTGGTCTGGCCGTAGACGTTTACGGGATTTGGTTTGGCTGTTTCGTCGTAGGGGCCGCGGGCGCCGTCAAAGACATTATCGGTTGAAAGGCAGGCCAGCCGCGTTTTGTGCAGGTCGCACAGCCGGAGTATGTTGCGCGCGCCCTCTACGTTTACCTGCTCCGCCTGGCGCTCGTTTTCCTGGCATAAATCCGGGTCTGTCATGGCGGCGCAGAGTATGGCGGCATCCGGCTTGAACGATTCAAAAATTTCCTCAAAAGCATGGGACAGCCGTATATCCGCCTTGAGCAGGCCGCCGGCATCGCTTTTAGCGGAGGTGCCTTTGGCTTCAATGGAGTAATTCCCGCATTCGCGCAGAATGGCCCCGCCCACCTGCCCGGAAGCGCCTATGACCAGTATTTTCATCCGTGAAAATTCTAGCAAAATTGCCCCTTGCCAGGCGAAGCGCCCCATGCGTCCCTGCTGTTCGGTAAAACGCGCGCGGAAACATGCGTTTGCAGGTTTCGGCGCAAGCGCGGGGCCGGCGTTACCGTGAAACTTTTTCCGCCGCGCCTGAAAACACCTTGTCCATGGCTGATTTGATGCCGGAGCGCACCGCTTCCGTGGCGGCGCCGTTCCATTGCTTGGGGTCGGCGCGCAGAAAGCTGGTTTTATCCACGCGGTTGTCAAAACGGCCTATGGGCAGGTAAAAAGTCCTGCTGCGGGTTTCCACGGAGATTGCGCCCGGGCGGGGGGAATGCTGCTCCAGCCAGTCCATGTCGTCGCAGCCGTAATCGCCCAGCATGACGGCTTCGGGCACGCCGTGGTGGAGTATGGAGCCGGGGTCGTCCGGGTTGGCGCGCGCGGCGTTTTTGCGGCGGGATTCCTCCGGCGTTACCCAGATATAAAGTATCACGGCTTTTTTGAGAATTTCATCCGACAACAGCGCCAGCGAATGCCTGTAGCCGAACGGCGACTTCAGCGGCATGGGAGAGCCCTGCGCCCCGCCGCGCGCAAATTCTATCACCACCGTTTTCCCTTCAAGCGGGGCATAGGCGGCGGTTTTTTCCCTGATAAGCTTGGCCGATTCCGCTTCAAGCGCGGCGCAGATTTTGGATTGCGCCGCCGCGTCCAGCCGGGAGAATCTTCCCGAAATGCCGCATTTGCCGGCGGCGCGCTCTATGCGCGCCAGCGTCCGGGCGGCGGCATCGCCCGCCGGATAGCTTTTTTGCGCCGCAAGGTCGGCATAATCCTCGTTAATAAGCTCTATAAGCGTTCCCCAGTCGCGCGGGTCGGCGAAGGGTTTGTCCGGCGCGGAAAAAAACATGCGCGGCTTGCCCAGTGCGGCGGCCTCGTCGTCCGCGCGGCGCATGATATGCACATACGGGAAATCGTCCAGCTGGACGGTCGGTCCCATGTGAAAACTGTCGCGGCAGGTTTGCGGGGTCTGGAATTCCAGATACCGCCGCACCTCCGATTTGCCCGAAGCCGGCAGCGCCAGCAGCAACACGATGTCCAGAGTGTCTTTCATAGTGGTTTCTCCTCTCGTCTACCGATAAAAGCGCATGTGACGGAATAATGCGGTTTAAGTTTTCCGTTTTCTGGTTTTAAGTAAGAATCCTCAATAAATCGGTATCCTTCGGCTTTGTTCGGAAAACCTTTCAATATATTATCCAGCGTTATCCAGTGGGTTTTTCTGCGCCCACATAATTTGAAGTCGTCGCGCAGGTTTAGCAACTTTATCATATACTGGCTGTTGCCACCATTCGGCGACACTTTGCCATTACTCAAGTACATGAATATTTTGCTGTCATAGGTGCTGGAATGAGGATCTGTAAATTTCGCTGCGTCGTAGTTATTGCTTTTGTGGTGGCCGCAATGCTCTTTTGTGTTGCATGAGTAAGCAAGGTTGCTATATTCGTATTTGGCATCGGGATAAGTTGAGCGAGGTTTCATATGCTCAATATGCCCATCTTGTGTTGATGGCACAGCCGATTCGCAATAGCAACATAAAAAATGCTGCTCACTAATCAATGACTCTCCAACTTTTTGGTGACAGGCCCCATTCGTTTGCGCAAAAACCCCCCATTCTTGACCTGATGGTTGGCTGCCAAGACAAGATGGCGGAGATGGCGTCCTAGTGATTTTCTTCATTCTTCTTGGCTAAATAGTCCAACTGTTTTATTCGCATTGCGGCATATTGCAAATCTTTATCGCCTGTTCCCAGTTCGTTCTGCAATTCTTCCAGCAACCTGATGGCTTCATCTGTATTATGTTGACGCTTCTCCACCAACCCAAGATATTGAGTCAGTTTTTCTTCCTGTACCGGCGGGCGCGGGGGAACGTCAAAAATTTCCGCCAAAACTCTATTGCTTTCGCTGCCGAGGGTTCCCATGTCATCTGCAATATCGGACAATGCCCCATCCTCATTGATGATTCTTATATGCTTTTTATGCACAGACGTAATCACCTGCGGGGAATGGGTGGTAACGATAAATTGTATTGATGGGAATGCCCTGGTCAGGGAAGGCAGAATTGTTTGCTGCCATTTCGGATGCAGGTGCATATCAATTTCATCAATCAGCACAATGCCTTGAGTGGTTTTGATGGCTTCCTGGGCTGGCAAATGAGAGTTAAGTCTTATCGCGCGGTGGGCAATATCCGCGGTCAGCGCCACCATATTTCTGACACCGTCGCTGAGCCAGTCCACCGGCAGGGTTATGCCGGTAGACGCCTGTTCCATGATAATGCCGTCCTTGGATCCCTTGAAGTCAATGTTTTTCCAGTCCAAAGGCTCAATAATAGCGTTCACGGCTGTTTTGAAAGCTTGCAAAGAGGCTTGTATTTTCTCCAATTGCAGGGGATTGTCTCGTTCGTCAAATGCCGCGCGGTGAAATCTCTCAAACCATTCCGCGAAAATTTTGTAACTAGACATCCCTGACAGACAAAGCATATACCCGGCGGTGCGGGACAAGTTTTCTTTTCTTTTTGTGAAAAACCGCATGTCGCCCCACAAGCGTCCTGTCCCGTAATAGGAGATTAAAGGCAAAGCGACAGACACGGAAGCTGTTTGGACTTGTTTCTGCAAATGTTTGCCAAAATTTATAAGTGGTCTGCTTCCGCCATATGTTGTATGAGACTTGTCTCCGGACAACATTCTTTCCCATTTTTCCTGATTGCCATCTATAATTCCATCAGCAAACATCTTCACGGGAAATTGTTTTTCTGATTCTCTCATGCCTGCGGATGATTCCAAGAGTTTGCGCCTGACATCAGACGTGTGGAATTGAGCGCTTTGCACTGTGCCAAAAACGCCGACAAATGGTCCCAGCGCAATGGCCACAGCATCAAGAACCGCTGTTTTCCCGCAACCGTTTTTCGCCACAAGAACAGTCAGCTTTTCATCAAAAGCAATCGCCAGTTTTTCAAAGCGGCGGTAGTTGTGTAATTCCAGACTTCTTATTTGTAACAGCTTCTTGTCATCGCTCATAAAGTCCCCTTCACACGCCGCCCATATATTACAAAATCGTCAAAGGCTATTTCCGCCGGATATGGTTTGCCTGGCAGCCGCGTCGGCTTTCAGGATGGCGGAAAACTCTTTTCCGCAGTTGAAAAATTCCGCAACCAGCAGGCCTGCGGATGCGAGCGTTTTCATGTTTGCGGGCTTTGGCGCGGGGCCGCCTGAAACTTTCGCCAGCAAAGGCAGCGGTTCCCGGTTGTGATAGCCGTAGTCCGCGCGGTGGGCCATGCCGTGGTCCGCCGTTATTATAAGCAGGTCGCCTCTGGCGAGGCTGCGCATGATTTCGCCCAGCATGGCGTCGGCGGCCTCCAGGCAGCGCAACGCGCCTTCCGCGTCGCGGGTATGGCCGTAAAGACTGTCCGTATCCACGAAATTGGAGAAAATGAAGGTTCCGTTCGGGCGGTAAACGGTTTTGGAGGCGGCAACCGCGTTATATGTCCCCTGCGCCGACAGTGGATTTGTATCCTTGCCCTGCGGATGGATAAAGCCGCGGACAAACTGCGGGGAGACGAAGGCTTTGTCGGCCAGCTTTACTCTCTCGTGCCAGCCGGCGTTCACCAGCTCCGCCGTTTTGCCGACGGCGCAGGCCCATACGCCTCGCACCGCAAGAATGTCCGGCAGGGTTTTGCCCTGCAGCGGCAGCACGGCGTCGTGGCGGTTGGCGGTGCGTATTATCTCGCCGCCGGGGCCGCGTCTGTAGGCGCGCGCTATCGCGCGGGTAACGGGAATGCCCATCTCCTTGGCAAGCGCAAACGCGGCGTCGGCTATGGAGTGCTGCTCGCGCACGGGAATAACGGCCTCGCTCATGGCGATTTGGATGAGCGGGTCGCATTTGCTGGCATAGACTATGGGATGTCCGGTTGTTTCATGCTCCAGCGCGTTAAGCTCTATCGCCTCCATGCCGCCGGCCATTTTGTTGAATATCGTTTTGCGGCCCACAAGCAGCTCCAGCGCGCGTATATAGTTTTCCGGGAAACCGTCCGGGAAAAGGCTGAAGGTGCGGTTATCCACCACGCCCATCATCTCGCGGTGGCCCACCACGCTGTCGGCTGAGGCGGAGGCCTGCTCAACGCGCGCGGCAAAGGAGTCCGCGTCCGTTTTCGCGCCGATTTGGGCTTTGTGCTCCGGGGAAACTATTTCGCCAAGCCCAAGCGCGGCCAGATTTGGAATGTTCAGCGGCCCGGGATGTTTTGAAAGCAGATAATCCAGAGTGTCCAGCCCGACGGCATCTATGACAAGCAGCAGGGCTGTCTTGGAATTGGACATGGGGAACTCCGTCACTTATGCCTGCCTCGATAGCTACCAGCCGTTGCCGATACGCTCCACCAGCAGTTCGGGCAGGCCGGCGGAACGCATCATTTTCTGGGTGGCGGCTATTGGATATTCCAGCCGGAATAACTGGAACGCGCGCTCCTGTGAATCATAGAGCGCGCAGGAGACGCGCGGGTTTCTGTCCCGCGGCTGGCCGACGGAACCGGGATTGAATATATACCTGTGTCCGTCCAGCATTGTGATTTTCTGGCGGTGCGTAAGCCCTTCCATCAGCGGAAAGCGCACGCCCATGCAGCTCATCACGAAAGGCACATGGCTGTGGCCCACTATGCAGGCCCGGGTATGCCAGACCTCCATGCTTTCCAGGAATTGCTCGCCGGTAAGCAGATATTCCTCCGCCGGGTTTTTCGGCGAACCGTGGACTATGGTGATGTCTTCAACCTCCAGCGTTTTGGGCAGGGATTCAAGAAATTGGACGGATTCGTCCGACAGAATGGCGCGGGTAAGCCCCAGCGCCTGCGCCGCGCAGGAGTTGAACCAGCTTACCGGCAGCTGGCCTATGGCCGCCATGTCGTGGTTGCCGATGACGCAATGCAGCCCTTTGAGAGAGCGCACCATCTCCACGCATTCGTTGGGCTGGGGGCCGTAGCCCACCAGGTCGCCGCAGCAGAAGTAGCCGTCCGGCGAAAACTCCTCCAGGAAATTCAGCGCCGCCGCCAGCGCCTCGTAATTGCCGTGAATGTCCGAAATCACTCCGTACTTCATTGCGCAGCCGCCAGAAGGGGCGCTTCCTCGCCGGAGGAGACGGCGGCCACGGGCCGCCCGTCGCGCGAGAGCGAGACCGAAATCACCTTGGAAACGCCCTGCTCTTCCATGGTGACGCCGTAGAGCACGTCTGCGGCTTCCATGGTGCGCTTGTTGTGGGTGATGATGATGAACTGGGTTTTGGAGGCGAATTCCTTTATAAGGCCCACGAAACGCTCCACATTAGCCTCGTCCAGCGGGGCGTCGGCCTCGTCCATGATGCAGAAGGGCGACGGGTTGACGCAGAAAAATCCGAACAGCAGCGCCAGCGCGGTAAGCGCCTTTTCCCCGCCGGAAAGGGCGGAGATGCTCTGGAGCTTCTTGCCCGGCGGCTGGGCCATTATCTCAACGCCGGTTTCCAGCAGGTTTTCCGGCTGGGTCAGAATCAGGTCCGCCTCGCCGCCCACGAAAAGGGTCTGGTAAATGCGGCGGAAATGCTCCCGCACTGCGTCGTAGGTGTGGCGGAAATTCTCGCGCGTGGCGGCGTTTATGCGCGCTATGGCGGATTTGAGGTCTTCGCGCGCGCGCTCCAGGTCGCCTATCTGGCTGCGCAGGAAATCCCCGCGCTGCGACAGCGCGTCGTATTCCTCCGGCGCGGTCATGTTGACGGCGCCCATGCTCTCCAGCCGGCGGCGGAGCATTTTAACGCGCTCTATATCCACCTCTACGCCGCCGTACTTCATGCGGGCTTCCTCTATGGTGGTCTGCCACTCGTCGGCCAGTTTGCGGGCTATTTCGTCGCGCTGGGCGGAGCGCTGGCTTACCTGCGCGCTCAGGTCGTGCGCCTCCAGCTCCAGAACGGAGAGTTCTTTCCTGAAATTGTCGGCGATTCTGGATTTTTCCTCGTACTCGCCGCGCATGGCGGCAAGTTCCTCGCGCAGGGCGGCCTGGCAGGTTTCCAGTTCGGCCAGTTCGGTTCTGCGGGAGGACAGGCGGGCCTGCGCCTGCTCTTTTTCGGCGGCGCACTGCTCTATCTTGGCGCGGGCGCCGCCGCGCTGGGCGGCGCGCTTTTCAAAATTGCGGGTTATCTCCTCCAGGGAGGAGGCCGTCATTCTCAGGTCGGCTTCCAGCCCGTTGATGTTAAAGCGCAGTTCGGACAGCCTGGAGCCGGATTCATCGCGGCGGGATTTAAATGCGGCGGCCTGCTCCACCAACGCCTGCCGTCTTGACCTGACCGCCTCTATCGCGCTTTTAAGCTCCGTCTGGCGGGCGCGGCGGGATTGCAGCCCCTCCTCCGCGGCGGCAAGGGCGGCGCGGCTTTCCTCGCGCTTTGCGGCGATGCCGGTTTTCTCTTTTTCCACGAGGCCAAGCTCCTCCTCGTGATTGGCGCGGGCCTGTTTTTTCGCCTCAAGCGCAGCGGAGAGAATGCTTTCGCGCGAGGTTTCCTCCCCCAGCGCGGCGCGGGCGGCGGCAAGCTCCTCTTCCGCGGCGCGGACTTCGCCCGCCACGGATTCGGACTGGGCGGCCAGCGCGGTTTCCTGCGCGGCGGCGGCCTCAAGGGCTTTGCGGACCTCCTCCTGCCGGCCCCAGTACTGCTGAACGGGGGACACGGAATCCGCCCCGGCCACAAGCCAGAACGGGCCTTCGGTATTGGAGCCCTGTCCCGTGCAGCCCGAAAGCAGCGCGCAAAGCAGATTTTCCAGTTCCGGCGGATAAGACAGCCGGGATTTCACCTCATCCGGCAGCGGCTGCGCGGGCTGAGACACTGCGTTCAGCGCCAGGAAACGGCAGCGGGCATTGCCCTGCGCGCGCACCTGCTCCGCCATTTTCCGGGCGGCATCCAAAGAATCGCAGAGTATCGCGTCCATGAAGGGGCCCAGCGCCTCTTCCGCGAAAAGCTTGTTTTCATCTGAAAATGAAAGGTGCTTGCGCAGCGGGCCTTTGGAGCCTTCGGCCTCCGCTACAGCGCGCGCGCCCAGCCAGTAGGGGTCTTTTTCGGCCTGGGCGCATAGAGTTTCAAGAGTGGCGTTGAGCGCCGCCTTCTCGCTGCGGCAGGCGGATATTTTTTCAGCGGTCTGGGCCGAAAGCGCGCCAAGCACGGATTTTTTGGAATCAAGCAACTGGACATTGTTGCGCGTCTGCTCCAGTTTGGCGCGCAGGGCCGCCAGCTCGGCTTCCGCGGCCTCTATATCCCTGGCGCCTTGCGCGGCGCGCTCGCCAAGCTGCTGCGTTTCCCTGTCCAGCACGGACAAATCCGCGTCGTAATGGCTGATAGCCGACTGCGCCAGCGCCACCCGGTTGGAGCATTCCAGCTCCGCGCGGGAGGCTTCCACAAGCCCGGCATTGGCGGCATCCAGTTCGTTTATGGCGGAGGTTATATCGGTTTCGGCGGTTTCCAGCGCGGCTGAAATTTCGTCGTATTCCTTTTGCAGCGGGGCCGCGCTTTCCGCCGCCGCCGCTATTTGCGCGCGCAGCCTTTCCACCGCCGGTTCCAACTCGGCCTTCCGGGCGGCGGAGGAGGCGTCCTCGTTGTCCCAGTCGCCGATTTGCCGGGAGAGTATGGCGGCGGAGGAATCGCATGCCGCGATTTCGCCTTCCAGCTTGCCCGTGTCGTATTTCGCGCCGGAGATTTTGCCGGCGAACTCCGTGTCCTGCGCCTGCTTGTGTGTCAAATTAAGGTTTAGCGCGGCGACCTCGCCTTCCAGCGCGGAAACACGGCCCTGCTTTTCCGACACCGCCTCATTAATCGGATGCAGTTTCGCCGTCGCGGCGGAGGCTGCCTCGCCGTGGCGGTCCGCCTCGGAAACCGCCAGCGCGATTTCGCTTTCCCGCAGCTCCTCGCGGTTTTTCTGATAGAGGCGGGCCTTTCTGGCCTCGGAATCCAGCTTTTTAATCTGTTCGTCAATAAGGACCACGGCGTCCATCAGGCGGGCCAGATCCTGGTCCACCTTTTCCAGCTTGCGCTGCGCCTCGTCGCGGCGGGACTTGTATTTGGAAACGCCGGCAGCCTCTTCAAAAAGCTCGCGCCGCATCTCCGGCGTGGCGGAAAGCACGAATTCCACGCCGCCCTGGTCTATTATGGCGTAGCCCTCGCCGCCGATGCCGGTATCCAGGAACAAATCGCGCACGTCGCGCAGCCGGCACTGCGTCTTATTAAGGAAATATTCGGATTCGCCGCTGCGGAATATGCGGCGCGTTACCGCTATCTCGCTGAAATCCAGCGGCAGGCGGCGGGCCTCGTTGTCGAAAATCATGTTGACTTCGGACATGCCGGTGGGCTGGCGCTTGGCGGTGCCGTTGAAAATTATGTCCACCATGGAGGCCGAGCGCAGCGATTTCCACGACATTTCGCCTATGCACCAGCGTATGGAATCGACCACATTGGACTTTCCGCAGCCGTTGGGGCCGATGACGCAGGTGATGCCGGGCTTGAAATCCAGCCGGGCCTTGTCCGCAAAGGATTTGAAACCGGATATTTCTATAGCTTTAAGGTACATGTTTCCCAAGATGGTATCATTTGCCGCCAAGTCTAGTCAAAAAGGCGGCGCAATAATGCTAGAATTATCCGCGATGCCAAACCACAGCCTTCAAGGGGAGCTATGCCCAAAACATTCATAATAGACACCAACGTGCTCATACACGACGTCAACGCGCTTAACAACTTCCGCGACAACAACGTGGTAATCCCCATAGCGGTCATCGAAGAGCTGGACCATTTCAAAACCAACGGAGACGAGCGCGGCAAGAACGCCCGCCTGATTTCCCGCCGGCTGGACAAGCTGCGCCTGAAGGGCAGGCTCAATGACGGCGTGAAGCTGGAAAACGGCGGCACGATCAGAATAGCGCTGGATGCGGAGCGTGCCCTTCCCCAGCATTTCATGATGCGCGAGTCCGACAACCGCATTCTCAATATGGCCTACGCGCTGTCAAAAAACAAAAGCGCGCGGGTGATTATAGTTTCAAAGGACATAAACCTGCGGCTGAAGGCGGAGGCCGTGGGCCTTGAAGCCGAGGATTACGAGACCGGCAAGGTCAAGGTTGACGAGCTTTATTCGGGAATGCGCGAGCTGGAGGCGGACACCGGCATGGTGGACGCGCTTTACAAGGACAAAACGCTGGACGCCAGAAAGCTGGACGACGCGCTGCACCCCAACGAATTCGTGATACTGCGCGACGCCGCAAACCCCAAGCATTCCGCGATAGGCCGCGTATTCGCCAGCGCCCAGGGCGACAAGCTGACAATACAGCCCGCCAGCCAGCAGGACCCCGCGCCGTGGGGGATACACCCGCTTAACAAGGAGCAGCGCTTTGCCATGGAGCTGCTGCTGGACGATTCCATAAGCCTCGTTACCCTTGTCGGCAATGCCGGCACGGGAAAAACCCTCATCTCCCTTGCCGCCGGAATGCAGAAAGCGGTGGAGGACAGCGTGTACCGCCGTCTCATAATCTGCCGCTCCACCGTGCCCGTGGGCAAGGACATCGGGTTTCTGCCCGGCACCAAGGAGGAGAAGCTGGGCGTCTGGATGGGCGCGATTTACGACAATCTGGAGTTCCTCTCGGAGAAAAAACACCCCGAGGAGGGGCTGGAGCATTCCGATTACCTGGTTGAAAGCGGCAAGGTGGAGATCGCCTCCGTAACGCATATCCGGGGCCGCACGCTGCCCAAGCAGTACATGATTGTGGACGACGCGCAGAACCTCACCCCGCACGAGGTGAAAACAATTTTAAGCCGCGCCGGCGAGGGAACCAAGGTGGTCGTAACCGGCGACCCGCATCAGATAGACAGCCCGTATCTGGACATAGAGTCCAACGGGCTGACATACATAGTGGACCGCTTCAAGGGCCAGAAAATATACGGGCATATCACCTTCACCAAGACAGAGCGCAGCCCGCTTGCCGCCCTTGTTGCCGAATTGCTGTAGCGGAGCCGGATGCGGGGAGCGCATTTTTCCGCCGCGCGGCGCGCGGCGGAAAAATAGTATTATTTTCGGGAGCGCAGTTTCGGGGTAATTGAATGACAGTATTATGGCTGCTGCTGGCTGTGTCCGCAACGGCGACGATTGTCATACCGTCAGCCGGGGCGTGGCTTATGCTTTTGCGCCCGCTCATAGTGGCTACGGGCGCGGCGTTCGCCGTCTGGGTTTATCAGGACGCGGCGAAGCATTATATAAAACCGCTGCTGTGGTCGCTGTCAACGCTGGTGGTCTGGCCGGTGGCGCTTCCGGCATATCTTCTCCACACAAGGAAAAGCAAAGGCATAGCCCCGTCCGTGGCGGTAGTAGCGCAACTGGGGCTGATAGCGGCCATGATGACCGTTACCGTTTCGCCGCTCAACAGATCGCGCGCCAAGGCGGACGCATATTACGCCAAGGCTGCAGACAGCGGCGCAAACAAGGCAGAGGTTCTGGGCAAGGCCCTGGACCATTATGAGCAGATGCTCTCCATTAACGAGAACGTATGGGACGTGTATGCCATGGTGTTTTTCAGCGCCTACTACTCCGGCAGGGGCGCCGAGGCGGCATCCTACTACAAAAAACTTGTGGAGAAGAAGAAAAAGTACGCCCGCGGGGAAAGGGCGTTCTGGGAGATACACACCGCCATTCTGACATACAACATTCTCGCGCTGGGCAGCGCCATTGGCGTGGCGGAGCGCGCGCTTGAGGTCGGAATTGCGGACGAGGCGGAAAAACAACTGCGCGACATGCTGCGTTACGGCAATGTCATGCGCCAGCTCAAGAGCGAACGCGACACCGCGATGCTCAAGCTGGACGAATCTAGCCGCAGCCGTTTCAGCAAGCGGATAGAGTTTATAGACACGACCTACAACAATTTTTCGATAATCGGAGAACAATCGCTGGAATCTGCGTCCAAGCTGGTGGCAATGATAGACAAAAGCCCGGAAGGCAGAGAGGCGTTTCTTTCCTATGCCAGAGGCATGGCCGCCTTCAGCGACAAGAATAACAAAGACGCCCAGGACGCGTTCTCAAAAGCCATCAGGCTTGCGCCGGATTTCGACAGCGCGCTGCTGATGCTGGCGCAAGTCCGCATGAGGCAGGCCCGCTGGGACGAGGCGGCTAAACTGGCGGGCAGGGCCGCTATCAGCGTAGAACATGACGGTTCCCGCAGCCTGCGCTCCACCAGACGCCAGCTTGCCCAGGCAAGCGCCACCCAGGCATACGCCATATTCAATCTCGCCGTGCAGAGCCGCAGCCGCGCGGATAAGTCGGACAGGAAGAAAAACCTGGCGGATGCCGCCCTCTATTTTGCCGCCGCCACGGAGAGCATCAACAGGGCCTGCAAGCTGGATGCCCAAGCGCCATATGTGGTCGAAATCGCGGCCATGCTTAAATCCCGCGGCATACGGTGCAAGTAAACCTCAGGCGGAGCAGGCCGTGCCGCTCTGCTGGAAAAACGAGTCCGCCTTCCCGCATTGCTCCTCGTTCCCGAATAATATGACAATGTCGCCCGGCGCCAGCCTGGCATGCGGCCCCGGATTGGAGAAATTCGCGCCGTCGCGGTAAATGGCTATTACCGTGGCCCCCGTTTTTGCCCGTATGTCCAGTTCCTGTATGCTGCGTCCGGCAAACGGGCTGTTTTCGTCTATCAGCCAGCGCGCCGTGCGGCTGCGCAGCAGCGGCAGGCCGTCGCCGGAGGCGATTATGCGGTGGAAAGGCTCGCTTGAGGCCAGGCCTATGATATTGTCCAGCAGCCTTTCCGAAAATTCCATGGCAAGCAGAATATGCCTGCGGGCCAGCAGCGCGGATGCCGCCAGCGCCGCCGCGCCCGCCGCGAAAATCCCGCCCGGGTGAAACCACCGGTGGATATACGCGAAAAACGCGCCCGACAAAAGCGCCAGGCAGCAGGCATCCGCCACGGCGTAGGCAAGCCGCACATTCAGCCTGCGAATCAGGTTCCGGGAAAGCGTGGAAACCGACATTGTCACCAGCAGCAGCGTTATATGGCTTGCATAGCGCGCGATGGCGGCAAACGCCGGGGCAAGCGCGGCGGCGGCGCACAGCCATATGGCCGGAATCAGCATCTCCGAGCGCGCCGGCCACGCCGACACCGCCAGCGACGACGCCTCCCCGCCGGCGTATAGCGCTCCGGCCGCCAGCGTCACATATACCGCAAGCCGCAGCGCGTATTTTGAGAATATCGCCGGCTGCCGCTCCGGCTCGGCGTCGGAAGCAGGCTGCCAGAACAGTTTATGGTAGCGCTCCAGCAGCGCCGCCAGCGGGGCGGGAAAATGCGAGGATACTAATTCCTCCGTCTCCGGCATGGCGCGCATGAGATAGGGGAATATGAAGGCGGTCAGCACCGCGGTCGCCACGGTAACTCCGTACAGCCACTCCGGCGCCAGACCGCCGGCAATTCCCGCCGCCGCGAGGATGAAGGAAAATTCCCCTATCTGCGCGCTGCTTATGCCTATTCGGACCGAAGCGCGCAGCTCGTACCCCGCCAGCGCGGAGGCAGCCGCGCCCCACAGGCTCCTTGCCGCCACTGCCAGAAACAGCATCAGCAGCGCGGCGGGCCAGTTGGCGGCCACGCCGCGCGGGTCCGCCAGCATTCCGGCGGAGACGAAAAACAGCGCGCTGAACATGTCGCGCAGCGGAGCGGTCCAGGACTCTATATCATCCCGTCCGGGAGAGGCGGATACAATCGCCCCCATCAGGAAAGTCCCCAGCGCGACGGAAAAATTGAAGCTCGCCGCAATGTATGCCCCGGCAAAGCACAGCCCCAGCGCCGAGATTCCGGTCAGCTCCCTGCTGCGGCGCGCGGTTACCGCCTCCAGCGCCTTCGGGACCAGCAGCAGCCCCAGCGTCAGAAACAGCAGGATGAAAAATGTTATGCGCATGAATGCCAGCGCCGCGCCGGCGGCCAGCCCGGAGGCGGCTGCCGCCCCCGCCCCCGAGATGAGCGACAGCATCACCATCGCCGCGATATCGTCAAATATCATCAGCCCGAATACGGCCCGGGCAAAGGGCTGGCGCGAGAGCCCCGCGTCGAAAAACACCTTGGCTATCACGGTGCTGCCGCTTATGGAGAGCACCGCCCCCAGCAGCAGCCCGCCGGGAATGCCCCAGCCCAGCATTCTGCCGGCGGCAAGCCCGGTAAGCAGCATGCCGCTCACCACTATCAGCGCCGAAACCGCCGCCCTCAGCCCGGCCTGCCGCAGCCGCGGCAGGTTGAACTCCAGCCCCAGCGAAAACATCAGGAACACAAGCCCCAGCTCGGATATTGAGCGTATGGACGCTATGTCTGAAACAAAGGAAAACGGCGGCGTGTGCGGGCCTATTATCAGCCCCGCCAGCAGATAACCGATGACCGCCGGCTGGCGCAGCCTGTGGCAGACATACATCACCACGGCGGCCACCGTCATTATCACGGCCAGGTCTTTGAGAAGAAACCCGGCATGCATGTCTTTAATTGCGCTGTTGTTTTGAGGCTGCCGGCTTTTTCTATAAGCCCGGTGAGCTTTTTTGGCCGGTCCGTTTCATGTTCATCTTTTGACGCAGGCGTGGAAAAACATGCTCAGCATCACAAGCGGCATTACGGGCAGCGCCACTTTCTGGAACGGATAGCGGCCATGCCCGCCGTTTGCGGCCTTTATGCTTTCATACCATTTGGCGCACAGGTAAAAGCTCAGCGAGCCGCACAGCAGCCCCAGCAGCAGCTTGTCCATCCCCCATACGGAGTTGAGAGGCGACATTATGTAGCCCCTCGCGTACAGCGGCGTCAGGAAGGCAAGCCACCACATTGCCGTTGCCGCCGTCTTGTAGCCGGGAAAACGGAAGTCCTTTTTCTCCAGCCATCCCAGCGACCACTGGTTCAGCGCGACGATAAGCCCCCCGGCCCACACGCCGGATATCGTGTCGTCCACGCCAAAGACGCGCGCCGCGGCAAGCCCCGCCCCGGCGGCGACGGCGCACAGAGGGCAGAAGGCCAGCGCCTTGCCCGGAAAAACAGCCAGCGCGGACAGAACCGCGCTACTTCTTAGCAGCAATTTTTTCATTGATGCGGTTTATTATGTCCTTGTCCCCGACATAGCAGCCGGTTCCGTCCCACAGCAGCGGCACGCGCAGGTCGCCCGCGTCCAGCCCGCAGGCCACGGCGCGCCGCTCCAGCGAAATCAGGTTGCGGGGATACCTGGACACCTCGGCCTGCACGATTTTCGGGGCCTGCGGCGTCTGCGCCAGGAAACCCTCCACCACCGCGCAATGCGCGCAGTCCAGCTTGTAATACAGCGCGGCGGGGGCGGTGTAGAGCCGCCAGTCCGTGAATATGCAGACCAGCAGCATTGCCAGCAATGCGGTGTCCGTTATGTAGACGGCGGCGGCGATTACGCGCTTCATAAGCTATTTTTCCGCCAGGAACGGATACCGGTAATCCGCCGGCGGAACGAAAGTCTCCTTCACCGCGCGCGGCGAGGTCCAGCGCAGCAGGTTCAGCATGCTGCCGGCCTTGTCGTTTGTGCCGGAAGCGCGCGCCCCGCCGAAGGGCTGCTGGCCCACCACCGCGCCGGTGGGCTTGTCATTTATATAGAAATTTCCGGCGGTGTTGGCAAGCGCGCGGGAGATTTTCTCTATCGCCGCCCTGTCGTCTGCAAATACCGCGCCGGTCAGCGCATATGGCGAGGAGGAATCACAGAGCCTGAGCGCGCCGGCCAGGTTTTTGTCGTCATAGACATGCACGGTCAGCACGGGCCCGAAAATCTCCTCGCGCATTGTCCTAAACAGCGGGTCTTTGGCCTCTATGACGGTCGGGTTGATGTAATAGCCTTGTGAATCGTCGCATTCGCCGCCTATTATCACCTGCGCGTCCTTTTTGCGCGCGGCTTTAGCCAAGTCTATGTATCCCTTGATGGTGTCATAGGCGCCTTTGTCTATCACCGCGTTGACGAAATTGCGGAAATCCTCCGGCGGGCCCACGCGGATTGAGGCAATCTGCTCCTCCAGCGCGGGGCGCAGTTGTTTCCACAGCGATTTGGGAATATAGGCCCTGCTGGCGGCGGAGCATTTCTGCCCCTGGTACTCAAAAGAGCCCCGCGTCATGGCCGCGGCCAGCGCGCCGACATCCGCCGACGGATGCGCGAAAATGAAATCCTTGCCCCCGGTTTCGCCCACAAGGCGCGGATAGGTCCGGTAGCGGGTTATGTTCGCGCCCACGGTTGCCCACATCCGCTGGAACACCGCGGTGGAGCCGGTAAAATGCACCCCCGCCAGATGCTCGCTTTCAAGCGCGGTGTCGCCCACATCCGCGCCGGAGCCGGAAACCATGTTGATGACCCCGTCCGGCAGCCCGGCCCGGCGCAGCACGTCAAGAACGAACCACGCCGTGTATACCGTGCTTGAGGCCGGCTTCCAGACCACGGTATTTCCCATCAGCGCGGGCGCGGTGGGCAGATTGCCCGCTATGGAGGCGAAATTAAACGGCGTTACCGCCAGCACAAAGCCTTCCAGCGGGCGGTGCTCGCAGTAATTCCACACGCCGCGCGGGGAAGACGGGTTCTGAGAAATTATCTGCTCGGCGTAATAAGGGTTGTAGCGCCAGAAATCTATAAGCTCGCAGGCCGCGTCTATCTCGGCCTGGAAGGCGTTTTTGCTCTGGCACAGCATCGCCGCGGCGTTTACCTCAAAGCGCAGGGGCCCGGCCAGCAGCTCCGCCGCTTTCAGGAATATGGAGGCGCGGGCGTGGAAAGGCATGGCGGCCCAGTCTTTCTGCGCGCGGACGGCGGCGGCTATGGCGAGTTTGGTTTCTTTCCTGCCGGCTTTGTGATAGCGGCCCAGGAGATGCTTATGCTCGTGCGGGCAGCGCGCCTCGCCGAAATTGCCGGTCTTAATCTCTTTGCCGCCTATGAAAAGCGGGATTTCAAGCTGTTTGGAGCGCAGCTCCTCAAGTTTCATTTTCAAAGCGAGTTTTTCGGGGGAGCCGGGCGCGTATCCAAGCACCGGCTCGTTTACGGGAGCGGGAACGTTGGGCCTGCAATTCATAAAGCCTCCTCCGCCGGAAAACGGCGGTTTTCGGAGTTATTATACCAAAGAGGCCTTGCCGTATTCCCCCTGAATTTGGTTTTATGAGGCAAAGGATAATTTATGGAACAACACGACAGGAAGGCGCTGGAGCATTTGGTCAGTTCGCAGGTGGGGAAATGGCAGTTGGCGGCCAAAACCGCAAAGGAAACCGGCAAGCCGGATTTCAGGCCGGTTATCGCGATATCGCGGCTGCCGGGCTGCGGCACGCCGGAAATCGCCCGCGCGGTCGCCGGCAGGCTGGGCTTTGACATATTCAACGGCAGCCTCGTTGACATGGTGGCCGAGGACGCGCATTTAAGCAAATCCGTCGCGCAGACGCTGGACGAAAAAGCCATGTCCGACCTGGAGGAATGGGTCAAAAGCCTGATAGAGGACAAGTATTTTTCCTCGGACAATTTTTTCTTCCGGCTTTCCCGGCTGGTGTCCACCATCGGCGCGCACGGCGGCGCGGTCATCATAGGCCGCGGCGCGGCCTTCATGCTGCCGGAGGCGGACTGCCTGCGCGTCCAGCTCACCGCGCCGCTGGAAGCGAGGATTAGCAATGTAACGCGCAAGTACGGCGTCCGCCAGGAGGATGCCAGGCGCAGCATCATCAACCGCGAATCCGACCGCAAGGCTTATGTCCGCCGGTACTTCAACGCCGACATGTGCGACCCGCTTCATTACGATGTCGTGCTAAACACCGCGCTGTTCAGCACCGAGCAGTCCGCCGACATAATAGTAGCCGCCTGGCGGGCCAAGCTGGCCTGGCGCAGTCAAAATGTGAAGTAAATGCCCGCACAACCGCCCGCGCTCTCGGACAGGCTGCTGGAGACGGATTTTTTCTGTCTTTCACGTTACGAGCATGCCGTATTCCCGCACAAAGACCCGTCAGAGGAATGGTGGAGAGGCTGGCATGTCGTTTTCACCGAAACCGAGCGCTGGCATTACAGGGACGGTTACAGCTGCGGCGAAATAAATTCCAGAACGGCGGTGCTTGGCTCTCCCGGCAGATATTACAAGTGCAGGCATGACGCCGAAATTCCATCCGACGTCTGTCTTGACATTGAATTGCGCGCAGGGCTGGAGAATGTGTGGGAGAAAGGCTTCCCCAACTCGGTTATCCGGCTTACGCCGCGGCTGATGATGCTCAAGCAGAGACTCTATCGTCTGTCCGCCGCCGGGCCTGGCGGCGAGGAGGCCGACAACGCTGCTGGGCAAATCGCGCTGGAACTTGCGCGCATATTCGGGGTTTCCTGGCCGGAAACCGCTGCCGCACGCCGGCGGGACTGCGTTTTCGCCGCGCAGGAATTCATGCGGAAACATTTTTTCGAAAAATTGCGGCTGGCTGATTTATCCGCTTCGGTGGGGATGAGCCGTTTCCATTTCACTAGGATTTTTAGCCGACATTCGGGGCAAAGTCCCTATCAATATCTGGTATCCATGCGGCTTGCCGCGGCGGAGAAATTGCTGGTTGAGACCGGCGAGCCGGTTACGGCCATCGCGCATGATTGCGGCTTTGAGAACTTGAGTCTCTTCATAAATTCGTTTCGCCGGCGGTTCGGGGTTTCGCCATCAAAATACCGCGTCGCGAAATCTGGCAAATAGCAATATTTCGCAAGTTCTTCCGCGCAGCTTTTTCCTTGAATAATTGAAGGGATGGAAATCCCGGGAGGAATTATGTTCAGTATCTGCACGGCAATCATAGCGGACGGGAACATAGATGAAACGTTGGCGCAGTGGAAGGAATCTGAAAAAAAATTCACCCGCGAAATAGGCGTTACGGAGCGTTATTTTTTTCAGTGCGAGTTCCAGACGCATATAGTGTGGTCGCTGACCGGTTGGGAGTCGGAGAAGCATCACAACGACGCGGCGCAGTCCATAATGAAAATCCGCAGGGACGACAGGATAGCGTCGGCTCCCTTCAACGAGCCGTATTTTGAAATTTTCTGCGAACAGGATGCTCTCTCTTTCGGCGCGGTTGCCGGCTGCGGGTTTATAATTGTTGCGCATGGCCTTGTCAGCGTCAAAGCGCGCGGAGAGTATGAGGAATTGCAGCGAAACCGCGTTGCGCAATTCAAGGACAGGTTCGCCTGGTTCGGACTGTATCGCAATACCTATAATCCAAATGAATTCGCGGCCTATATGGGCTTCAAGGACAAAGCTGCCTATGATGCATTGCGCAAGGTCGGAGAAATGACGATTGAAGAGTATTTGCTCACAGGCTTGCGCGTTCCACTGGGGATGTCGCTGATTGCGGGATACAATCAGTTTGTCTGCCGCCGGATACTTGATTAGAGGGCATATGAAAACCGAGTTTGAGTTCAAAACTTTGTCCGGCAGAGTATGGCCGGATTTTGAGCGGCTGATGGGAGAAAAAGGCGGCTGCGGCGGTTGCTGGTGCATGTCGTGGAGAGTGCCGCAGGGCGGCAAACTCTGGAATGAAATGAAGGGTGAAAACGCGAAAAAGGCGATGAAAAAACTTGCGGCGGAAGGCAAAGCGCGCGGCATAATCGCCTACGCCGGCGGCGAGCCGGTCGCGTGGTGCACTTTCGGCCCGCGCGCCGATTTCCCCCGTCTGGAACGGGTGAAGGCTTATCAATCGGAAGATGCAGACGGCGTCTGGTCCGTGCCCTGCTTTTACATAAAGCCCGGCTGGCGCGGCAAAAATCTCTCATTCCTGCTGCTGGGAAGGGCTGTTGATGAGGCGAAAAGATGCGGCGCCAAAATGATAGAGGGCTATCCTGCCACGCTCACCAAGTTGGGCGGCAAACTCCCCGCCGCGTTCGTATGGGTCGGGCCGGAAGTTATATTTCAGCGGCATGGCTTCAAAGAAGTTGCGCGCAGGGCGGTAAGCCGCCCCTTGTACCGTAAAGTTGTATGACCAGGCGAGTGGAACAACTGTTATACGGCGTGGCGGACAGTCCGGTCGGCAAAATCCTTATAGTAGTTTCCGGCAAAGACAACCGGCTTGTTCTGCTTCATTATCCGCTGGCAAGTTCACCGGAGGCAGTTTTTAACTCGCATTTCCGGTTTGAATGCGCGCCTTCTGAAGAAGCTGTGGCGCGGATAAAAAAGCAGTTGCGGCTTTATTTTTCCGGCAGGCTGCGGGAATTTGACCTGCCGCTGGATTTGCGCGGCACGCCGTTTCAGATGAGGGTCTGGAAAGAGCTGCTCAAAATACCCTTCGGCCAGACTATAACCTACGGCGAGCTTGCGCGGCGGATAGGCCAACCCCGCGCCGCGCGCGCAGTAGGAATGGCCAACAACAAAAACCGTATCGGCATTGTCGTCCCCTGCCACCGCGTTATCGGCGCCGGCGGAGCTTTGACCGGTTACGCTGCCGGAACCGGAATAAAGAAAAAGCTGCTGGAACATGAGAGCGCTATATGACGCCAAACATTGCGCGCAAACTTGCCGGCGCCGACGCGACGCTGGCTGCGATAATCAGGCGGGTCGGGCCGTGCGGGCTTCCGTCCAAACCGGCGGGCGGCGGTTATTTTGAGGCTCTGGCGGAATCAATAATATATCAGCAGCTTAACGGCAAGGCGGCGGCCACGATTTTTGAACGGTTCAAGGGAGTTTACGGCGGCAGGTTTCCCGCGCCCGGACGCATACTGCGCACACCGGACGCAAGGCTGCGCGGCGCGGGGCTTTCAAAACAGAAGCTGGCTTATATAAAGGATTTGTCCGCCAAAACCGCCGCGGGGTTGCTGGATTTCGGCTCGCTTGCCGCGCTGCCGGACGAGGAAGTCATCCGCGCGCTTTCGCAGGTCAAGGGAATCGGGCGCTGGACGGCGGAGATGTTTCTGATTTTCACCCTCGCCCGCCCCGATGTGCTGCCCGCCGGCGACTATGGCTTCAGAACTGCCGTGATGAAGGCCTACCGCCTCAGAAAACTTCCGGACGCCGCCAGGCTGGAAAAACTTTCGCACTGCTGGCGGCCTTACCGCTCAACTGCGGTCTGGTATCTCTGGCAAAGCCTCGTTAACCTGAAATTTTCAAGTTAAACCCGGATTGTGCAATAGTGTAGCGGGATTCGACGGCGGCTGGCGGGACATTTCTGTGTAAAATCCGGGTTAAATTATTTTTCTGCTACGCGCGCGGTGTCTGCGCTTTCTGCGGGCTGAAACCCGCACGGCCTGAACCGCCGTAAGCGCGGCCAGCGCGGACACAAGAACAATCCAGAAAACGGCCTTGCCGGTTTTCGGCGCGGCGGAGGAGCCGGCGCCGCTCCAGCCGGAGGGGCCGCGGGTTTCCTCGCCGGAGGCGAACACCTGCGTCCGCGCCGCCTCGGTTGAGAGCGCAATGCCGCCGCCCGGCGGCTCCGCCCCCGGATTGCCGTAATAAATGTATGTTTCCGCCGCCTGCGCCGTTGCGAAATGGATTCTTCTGGTGGAGTAATAGGCGGCGAATTCGGACACTGGCAGCGCGGCCTGTCCGCCGTTGTCTATCTCAAGCCAGACGGCGTCCGTCTGCGGGCGCCTGATTGCCAGGATATAGCGCCGCTCCGTCTGGCCGGGGGTGCGCGACCAGACCGCTTCCCCGAGCATGCGCCTGTCCGCGCCGTCGTATTCGTATGCCTGCGCCCTGTGGGAAAACAATTCGTCCGGCAGCGCGCAGGAAATCTCCGTAAGCGGCAGGGCGGGGCGGGAAAAAACCAGCTTCCACGCGCTTGACTGCCCGCCCGGCGGCTGCGGAAAAATGCGGGGGATTATTTTGCGCGATATTTCGGCGTCGTCTACCGCGTAAGCCGTGTTCGCCTGTCCGGAGACAATTCTTAAATCCGCAAGCGACGGCTGCGCGCGCGAGAGTATTTCCGGCGGCAGTTCCAGGTACTGCGGGCCTTTGGCGGAAGGCTTCAGCAGCGCGCGGTGCCGCCATTTGGAGATGTCGTCGCGCCTGGCGGCGGGCTGGCGCGGCGCCTGCGCGGCGGGGCTGTAATCCGGGTTCTGCTCTGCTGGACGGGAGGGCAGCGCCGCCAGCTTCGCGCCGGAAAAATCAAGCTGGTAGCCCTGCTTGCGGGCGGAGGGGTTGCCCGCGCACAGAAAATACATGCCCGGCCCGGGGGGCAGAAACTCCGCATACACGGGCGCAATCCGCGTCTCAATGCGCGAAAGCGTGAAGGAATGCCCCGCCGGCTCGGTAACGGAGACGGTAAGCGTTTTCGCATGTGTCAGCCGCCGGCGCACGGGAATGGCGGCGCGCTCCACCATGGGATGGCCCTGTATGAACATCCGGTATGCGGTGGCGGTTCCCAGCCCGGTAATCCGCGCGCGCCCGTCCGGCTCCTCCGCGGCGGCGCTTACAGCCACATTGCGCGAAAACACCCTGTCGCGCGAGAACAGGACTATGTCCTGCGCGTAGAGGTTCGCCGCCGGCAGGGTTATCTGGTAATCCTTCCGGTTTCTGGACAGCGAGATTTTGAAATCGGTGGCGGGAATTGTCTCAATGCCGGGAGGCTCCGGTTCCCACAGCACAAGCCCGGCCCCGGAAAATTCGGCGGGCACGGAGCGCGAGTCGTCCAGCGTGATCTGAAGATGGGGATAGAACCCGCGCGGCAGGTCTATGAGGAGGTTTTCCCTGCCGTCGGCGGTGCGGAACACGGGCCGGGCGCGCGCTATGCGCTGCCAGGAGGAGCCGTCGGTTGAATAGGCGGCATCCGCGCTTTTAAGAAATTCCGCAGCCGAGGTTTCAAGCAGCACGCCGGAGAGCGCGTCCGTCCTGCCGGTTTCCAGAGTGATGAGGGTCCGCCCGCGTTCGGCGGTTATGTCCGTGCGGGAGGGCCGCTCGCGGCGTGGCTGCTGCTGCTGCGGAATCACCAGCAGATACGGCTGCTCCGCGCCGGCCTGGTCAAAAATCCGCAGGTCGGAGAGGTCCGGCGCGGCGGAGTCCTGAAGCGCGAAGGAAAGCTTCACCCGCGACGGTTTGGCCGCTTTTACCTGCACGGGCTGATAAACGCGCCATTGCGGGGGAATTGCCGCCTGCGCCGCGGATGCCGCCAGCAGCGCCATAAAAAGGAATTTCATAACGCGCCTGTCTGCCCGGGCTGCGGCGCTTCGCCTTCCCTTTTCCAGCGGTTGTGCGCCCACAGCCACAAATGCGGTTCCTGCCGTATCCAGCTTTCCAGCCTGCCGTTGAGGACGGCTATCAGTTTCAGCAGTTCCTCGCGCGAATAGGCCGGGGCCGGGTATATCGGCTCCTCTAAAATCGCGATTATTTTTCCGTCCCGCCGGGTTACGCGCAGCGGTATTATAGGCGTCTGGGTTTTAAGCGACAGGAGCGCGCTTAGCGGCGATGTGGCCGCCATCGCGCCGAAAAAAGACGTAAACACCTCGCCCCCGGGGCAATTCTGGTCCATCAGCACGCCCAGAAATTTGCCGCGCTTGATGTTGCGCACGCAGGAGAAAAACGGCTCCCTGTGAAAGATAATCTCCCCGCCGAAACGCCCGCGGATTTCGGAAAGCATCCGGTCCACATAAGGGTTGCGCATGTGCCGCGCCACGCCGCATACCGGCAGCCCCATGGCGGCAACCGTCATCGCCGGCAATTCCCAGTTTGCGATATGGCCTAAATGGACTATGGCGGATTTCCCCTGTTTGTGCAGTTCCAGCACGACCTGCTGATTTTCCAAAACACATTTTTCAAAAAGCTGTTCCCCGCTCATGCGCGAGGTCTGGGCCAGCTCGGCTGCCAGGACGCCTATGTTTTCCCACGATTTGAGCGCTATTTCCTCCGCGCGGTCCGACATGTCCGGCAGCGCTTTCCTGATATTCGCGACCGACAGCGCAAACCGCCGCCGCGCCAGCCGCGCCGCCAGCCGCCCCAGCAGCGCGCCGCAGGCTGCGGCGCGCTCCCAGGAAAGCAGCGAGAACGCCGCAACCGCCAGGCGCACGAAAGCATACTCAATCAGATGCCGCAGTCTTTTTGGGAAAGGCATACCAGAATCACATTCTGGCATTTTTGAAGGTGCGCGGCAAAGAAATCACAGGCAACAGGGCGGGGTCAGTATTTCCCGCTCTGGC
This sequence comes from Elusimicrobiales bacterium, assembly GCA_041651175.1. Classification (NCBI taxonomy): domain Bacteria; kingdom Pseudomonadati; phylum Elusimicrobiota; class Elusimicrobia; order Elusimicrobiales; species Elusimicrobiales bacterium. The sequence goes on from JBAZJT010000002.1 coordinate 94,213, forward strand.
CGGCGTAGATTATGCTGCCGCCGTTTTTCTTGTCGTCTTTTTTCAGCTTGTCTATAACGCCCTGGACCACTTTGTCGCTGAGCGCCAGGCAGCCCCAGGAACGCCCGGGCTGCACGCTGGCTTCCTGCACATAGCTTGAACCGTGGACCACCACCGCGCGGGCGCGCACGTTTGAGTTGGTGGGCGAGAGCCCGTCCAGCCGCATTGACCGGCCATGATTGCCGGTGTATGTTTCCCCTGTCAGGTAGAACCCCAGCGAGGACATGTGGGAGCCGTCCTGATTGCTGAATTTTGTCGCATAGCCGGTATTGCCCGGGTCGGAGCCGGAGCCGTGCGCCACATGCAGGGCCTTGACCGCGCCGCTTTTCATGTCAATTATGAAAAACCTCGCCTTGCTGGAATGCTTTGTGAAGTCAACCACGGTCACATAGTCGGTGTTGAAAGAGAATCCTCCGCCGGAGATTTGGCCGGCTTTTTTCAATATATCTCCGGCTTGCGTTGTGTCCGGGGCGGTTGCGCTGCCGGGCTTGGCGGCGGAGTCCTTCTCCGCAGAGTCTTTGGCGCCGGAGTCCTTTGCTCCGGACGTCAGCCGTTCCTTATTATGGTTGTAGTACAGCAGGGTCTGCTCAAGCAGGTTTTGCGGCACGGCCTTTTTTGCGTCAATCTTGGAATATTTGGCCAGTACCTTCTTTTTTTCCGCGCCGCTGTAGTTTGGCACGGCAAATTTCTTAAGCAACTCGGAATTGTTGGGCGGGCCTTTTTCGGAGCCTTCCTTGTCCGGGTCGTCCGGAAGTATGTCCACGTCCGGACGGGGAGGCTGCTCCTCCTGCGCTTCCGACATACTGGCTTGCGGCGGCGAGCCGCCGTCCCGTCCGCCTACGGAACCGCCCTGGTCAAACCCCGCGCCGGAAAGCGCGGCGCCCAATCCGGAGACGGAAACACCGGCGTCGTCTGCGCGGCTTGGCGGGGCCGGTTCGGAATCCGTATTGCCTATCTGCGCCGCGCCGCCTATGGCTGTCCCCAGCCTGCTGTCCTCTTGCTGCGCGGATTGCCCCTGCGGGGGGCGGAAATCTGCGGCATTTTCCGCGTATGCGGCGCTTGCGGCGAAAAGCGACAGGACGGCATAATAGGCGATTCTCATGGCCCTGTTATACCTGATGTTTCTAAATTTTTCAAGGGCCCTGCTCAGGAGACCGGGGGATTGCCGAATAACATGTCCAGCCTCAGGGTGAGGACCGTAACCTCGTGGAAGCATCTGTCCCTGGGATAGTTGACGGAGGGCGTCGCCTCGCCGGAAAGCCAGTCCTTCCACAGCCGCCTGCGCCAGGACAGGGACGCCGTGTACTGGTCGCTCTGTGCCGCCGGATAGGAATGCGCCTGCAGCTGGAATGCGGGGGTTATGAGGTCCCGCGCGCTCATTTTCCACGGGAAGGAAAATGTGTGGTAGAGCGTTACCTGCGGATTGTCCGTCTGCCACACCGCGTTGGAATAGGAAGTGAAAGCCCAGTCCGGCAGCAGCGGATGCGCCAGGTAGAGCCCGCCTGTGACGTTAAGCACCGGCTTGGCGCTCCACATGGCCTGGGCGAAGGTTTTGGCGTCCCAGCCGCCAAAGCTGCGGCTATAGGAGGCGTTCGCCCGGGCCTGGGGCTTTAGCAGCAGATACGGAGACTTGCTCTGCGCGTCCACATGCGCGCCGAAATCCACATGCTCCTGCAATTTCCGCCCCAGCCCGAAAATATAGCGCAGCCCGACAAAAGAGCCCGGCTCCTGCTCGCCCGCGGCGAGGCGGGACTGCGTTCTGGTGATGCTTTCCACCGGCAGCACCTCGTTGCTCACATGCTCCACCACCAGGTTCATCTTGCCCTCGGTGCGCGGCAGCTTCAGGCGGACGTTGATATCCGCGGAAATTGTGGAGGTGTCCTCGCCTATCTGATAGGTAACCGAAACCAGCGCGGAACTGGAATTTTCCTCGGTGGTGCGCCTGCGGGAGATCAGTTTGTCCAACGTGTCCGCGCCGGAGACGAATTTGCGCGACACTGCGTCCTGCATCATATCCGCGCCGCCAAGGGCCGACGACATCAGGCATTTGTTGAAAAACAGGCCGCAGCGCGCGTCGTACCAGTGAAGGAACCCCGCCGCCGGCTCCGATGACAGGGCGACCGCCTGCGACGATACCTGAATTAGCGGCGCGCTTTCCTGCGCGGCGGCGGAAAACGACGAAACGGCCACGGGCGCGGCGCTTTCCTGCGCCGCCGCCGCGGCGCACAGCAGGAGGACGTGAATCAACATTCACGGAATTATACACGTTTTGCATTTCCCGCAGCCGGCCAGCAGGGAGCGGCTACGGAAAACGCGACATCCCTATACGGACTTTTCCTTCATAAACAATAAATTGTCCTCAGCCGCCCACCGCCTGGGTTTTCTCTGCCAACTGCGGGGGATGGGTTTGCGCGGCGCGCCGTTTTTAGTAGGATTTTGAAATGGTAAAAACAATTTTCACCGCGTGTCTGTTCGCCGTCAATGCCGCGGCGGCCGATATTGGCGGAATGTCCGAAGCAGGCGCCGTCTCCGGCTATGAAAAAACCGCAGGCGGCGTTTTGATAAATTGCGCGGACGGCTCCCGGGCCGCGATAGAACTGCTTGCGCCGGATATGGCGTGGGTGCGCGCTTCCTTCCGCAAGCCGCTGCCGCCGGCGCCGCATTCCTGGGCGGTGGCAAAAACAGACTGGACAGCGCCGCAATGGACGCTTGCCGAGCAGGGCGATGAAATAATCCTGGCCACGGCGGAGATGGAGATTGTGGTCAAACGCTCGCCTTTTCTTATTTCCTTCCGCGACGCGAAAACGCATAAGACCATCAACGCGGACGCAAAGCCCATGCTTTATGAAAGCACCGGCACGGCGGTCGGCGCGGCGAAAAAATTCGGCCAGGAGGAGCATTTCTACGGGCTTGGCGAAAAAGCCTTCCGGCTGGACAGGCGGCGCGGAAATTTCGCCATGTGGAACACCGACGCCTACGGCTACGGCGAGGGGCGCGACCCTATTTACCAGAGCGTCCCTTTCTATATAGGGCTCAATGACGGGCTGGCCTACGGCATATTCTTTGACAACCCGTTCAAAACGCATTTTGACTTCGGCGCGACGGGGCAGGAATACGCCGCGTTCTCCGCCGACGGCGGGGAAATGAATTACTACTTCTTTTACGGGCCGGCGATGAAAAAAGTGATTTCCCGCTATACCGAGCTGACCGGCAGAATTGCCATGCCGCCGCTGTGGGCTTTGGGCAATCAGCAATGCCGCTGGAGCTATTATCCCGAAGACGTCGTTGAGCATGTGGTGGACCGCTACCGCAAAGACAGGCTGCCGCTGGACGCGGTTTATCTGGATATCCATTACATGAGCGACTACCGGGTTTTCACCTGGAACAGGCAGCGTTTCCCGGAGCCAAAGGCGCTTATTGAGCGTCTGGCGGCAAAGGGCGTCAAACTTATAACGATTGTGGACCCCGGAGTGAAATACCAGCCCTCGGACGTTAAATTTCCCGCCTTCGCCGCGCCGGAGCTGGAGCCGCAGACAACCGCCTATTACGTCTACGAGCAGGGCGCGGCGAACGATTATTTTCTTAAAAACGGCGACGGCAGTCCTTTTATCGGAACCGTCTGGCCGGGCAAGTCGGTGTTTGCGGATTTCACGCGGGACGATGTGTCGCAGTGGTGGGGGAACCTGCACCGCGCCTACACCGACAACGGCGTCGCCGGAATCTGGAACGATATGAACGAGCCGGCGGATTTCGACGAGCAGGCCGCGCAGAAGCAGGCACAGATAGTCTACGACGACAGGGGCCTGCGCTCCGGGCATGACAAAAACCGCAACGTCTACGGGCTGCTTATGTCCAGCGCCACATATCACGGGCTGGAGCGGCTGAAGCCGGGGCTGCGGCCTTTCGTGCTTACCCGGGCCGGCTATGCCGGCATACAGCGCTATGCCGCCGCCTGGACGGGCGACAACACCAGTTCCTGGGATATGCTGGCCTTAAGCATCCCTATGCTTCTCAACATGGGCCTTTCCGGCGAAGCTATGATAGGCAGCGACATAGGCGGCTTCATACAGGGCAAGCCTTCGGGGGAATTGCTGGCGCGCTGGTACGAGGTCAATTTTCTGGCGCCGCTGTGCCGCAACCACCGCAACATAGACGGCTATGACCAGGAGCCGTGGCGCTACGGCTCCTATTACGAAGATATTATCAGGAAATACCTTAACCTGCGCTACAAGCTGATGCCGTATCTCTACACCGCGCTGGCCCATGCGCGCGACACGGGCGTTCCCGTGCTGCGCGCGCTGGCGCTGGAATATCAGGACGACCCCGATTCAGCCAATATAGAAGACGAGTTCATGGCCGGAAGCGATTTGCTGGCCGCGCCGGCGCTGGCTGCGGGGCGGACGGAACGGCTGGTCTATCTCCCCCCCGGCGGCTGGACTGATTTCTGGAGCGGCAAGCGCTATTCCGGCGGCGGGACGGTGAAAGCCGAGGCCCCGCTTGAGACGGTTCCGCTTTATGTGCGCGACGGTTCAGTAATCCCCGCGTGGCCGGAAATGAATTATGTCGGCGAAAAGCCGGCGGACCCGGTTTCATTTTCCGTCTGGCCGGACCGCAACGGCGCGGCCTCCGGCTGGTATTACGAGGATGACGGGCTTACCGACGGCTTCAAAAAAGGCGTCTTCCGCAAAACCGGCATCACGGTGTCAAAAACGGAGCAGGGAACCCGGATAGACATCAAATCCGAGGGCAGCTACAGCCCCGGCCCCCGGAAATGGATTTTCAGGCTGGACCAGGCGGGCCCGCGCGCGCGGCAGGTTATGCTGGACGGCAACCCGCTTGCGCCCGGCGCCTGGAAACATACGGGAAAGCGCGTCTCCGTGGAAATTGAGGCGGACGGCGCGCCGCACACGGTGATGATAAAATGAAAATGACAAAAACTGTTCCCGCCGCAACCGCCGTTCCGGTGTATCTGAAACGGTTTCTCTTTTCGGCGGTGTTGTTTGCCGCTTCCGCCGCATATGCCCAGTATCCGCCAACTCCGGACGCGGTTTACGGAAAACTGTTTGAGGACGTGCAGCTTTCCGGCGTTTTCGGCGACAGCAAGACTTTCCCGGACGCGGTTCCCAATAAATCGCCGAAAGACATACTCAAGGACTACGACAAAGCGCGGGGTAAGGCCGGTTTTTCGCTTGCTGAATTCGTGAAGCTGGATTTCACCCTTCCCGGGCAGCCGTCCTCCGCCGCGGTGGCCGCCGCGCCGGACGCGCAGGCCCACACCCGCGCTCTGTGGCCCGTGCTGGAGCGTCCGGCGGACAAGCCGCAGGAAGGTTCCTCGCTGCTTGCGCTGCCGTATCCGTATATAGTCCCCGGCGGGCGTTTCCGCGAGATTTATTACTGGGATTCCTATTTCACCATGCTGGGGCTGGCGGAATGCGGCAGGCCGGATTTGATGGACAATATGGTGAAAAATTTCGTGTATCTGATAAACACCTACGGCCATATTCCCAACGGCAACAGGACCTATTACCTCAGCCGTTCCCAGCCGCCGTTTTTCACGCTGATGGCAAAGCTTCTTGCCAAAACAAAACACGAGGCCGCTTTGCCTGCGGATAACATCGCGGCGATTGAAAAGGAGTATCAGTTCTGGATGGACGGCGCCGACAAGCTCAAAAAAGACGGCGACGCGGAACGCCGGGTCGTCAAAGCCGCAGGGGCGGTTCTGAACCGCTATTGGGACGACAATCCAGTCCCCCGGCAGGAGTCGTACCGCGAGGATGCCGCAACCGCGCGCGCCGCCTCCGGCAAGTCCAAAAACGTGTACCGCAACATCCGCGCCGCCGCCGAAAGCGGCATGGATTTTTCGTCCCGGTGGTTTGCGGACGGAAAAACGCTGGCTTCCATAGAAACCACGGATATAATCCCTGTGGACCTCAACTGCCTGCTTTACGACGTTGAAATGACTTTGGGCGAGGCATACAAGGCCTCGCAGCCGGAGAAGTCGCGGATGTATCTTGCGCGGGCGGAAAGCCGCAAAAAAGCCGTCAACGAACTGATGTATGATTCCGCGCGGAAGTTTTACTCGGATTACAATTTCAAAAAGCGCGCGCTTACCGGCAGGCTTACGCTGGCGGGGATGTTTCCGTTCTTCCTGAACCTCGCCCCGCAGGAGCGCGCCGCCGGCGCGGCGGATGTAATCAAAGCGGATTTCCTCAAGGCCGGCGGCGTTGTAACCTCGCTTGCCGAAACCGGCCAGCAGTGGGACCTCCCCAACGGCTGGCCGCCGCTGCAATGGATAACCGTAACGGGCCTTCTCAATTACAATCAGAAAGAGCCGGCCTATGCAATCGCCCGCCGCTGGACAGAGGTCAACGAGCATGTTTTCCTGCGCACAGGCAAGATGATGGAGAAATACAATGTGGTCAACACCGCGCTGGAGGCCGGCGGCGGCGAATATCCGGGACAGGACGGCTTCGGCTGGACCAACGGCGTTTATCTGGCGCTCAAAGCCCTGCTTGCCAGGCCGTAAGATTTCCCGGATAACGATCAGCGGGCCGGGGCGCGGCAGGCCGGCAGCATGTTCCGCATATTTTCCCGCGAGGAGGCTTTAATTATGAAAACCGGAAAGAAAATCGCGATACTGGGCGTGGGTAATATAGGCTCCTCCATAGCGCGCGGGCTGGCGGCGTCCGGGGAATTCGCCCCGCGCGATATAACGCTCACCCGCCGCCGCGCCGAGCTGCTGGAGCCGCTGGCAAAAGAGGGATTTAACACTCTCTCCGACAACCGGAAGGCCGTCCGGGACGCGGATATAATCATACTCGCCGTCGCGCCGCGGCAGCTTGAAGGCCTGGTGCGCGAAATCCGCCCCGCGCTGGCGGCTGGCCGGCATATGCTGATTTCGGTGGTTACCGGCGTTTCCACAAGCCAGATTTCCGGCTGGGCCGGCAAGAAAATCGGCGTGGTGCGCGCCATGACCAATACCGCCATTTCAATACGGGAGGCCATGACCTGCCTCTGCGCCGCGCCGCAGCACCGCGCCGAGCTTGGGCAGGCCGCGCGGATATTTGACGCGCTGGGCGCGACTTTGGTCATAAACGAGGAACTGATGCTTTCCGCCACGGCGCTGGCCGGCTGCGGGATAGCCTTTTTCCTGCGCGCGGTGCGCGCCGCCTCCCAGGGCGGCACGCAGATAGGGTTCCACTCCGACGAGGCGCTTCTGCTGGCGGCGCAGACCGCAAAGGGCGCCGCCTCGCTGCTGCTGCGCGCGCAGGCCCATCCCGAAAGCGAGATAGACAAGGTTACCACCCCGCGCGGCTGCACCATAGAGGGGCTTAACGAAATGGAGCATAACGGTTTCAGCTCCGCGATGATAAAGGGCATTGTAACATCCAATAACAAGGCCGCGCATCTGTTCTGCAAGGAAGAGTAGAAAATCGCTCCTGGTGGAACCGGCGGGGGCCATTATTTGCTAAAATTACGGGAGTAGATGCTATTTTTCGGAGGCTGAGATGGAACAACAAGCGCCGGCGTTCTGGGTTAATATTCTTCCGATAGCTGCCATAGTCGCTATCTTTTACTTTACGATGATACGCCCCCAGCAGAAGCAGGAGGCGGCCCGCAAAAAAATGCTTGATGCCCTGGACAAGGGCGACAAGGTGCTCACCTCCGGCGGGATAACCGGCGTGGTCCACGCCGTCAAGGGCGACGAGGTTGAAATCAAAATCGCCGACAATGTAAGGGTGAATGTCCTGCGCTCCTACATCATCACCGTTTTGAAGGACGGCGCGCCCGCGCCGGTGAACCCTCAGTCTTAAAAAGGAAAACATAATGCCCAAACAACTGATGTGGAAATGGGTTGTCGCGCTGGGGACCGTCGTTTTGTCCGTCTGGCTGCTATACCCGACGATTGACTGGTACACCAAAGCGCCCTCCGAAATGGCGGAGCTGGAGCGCGCCAGAATGCGCCCCAAGCGCATACTGGGGTTGGGACTGGATTTAAGGGGCGGCTCGCATCTGGTGCTGGAGCTGGACGTCTCCAAGCTGGACAAGCGCGAGACGGTGCCGGAAGCCATAAACCGCGCCATTGAAATCATACGCAACCGCATAGACCAGTACGGCGTGGGCGAAACCCCCATCACCCGGCAGGGCGACCGGTGGATTTCGGTGCAATTGCCCGGCGTCGCCAACCCGGAGCAGGCCGAGGAAATCATCGGCAAGACCGCGCTGCTGGAGTTCCGGCTGGTGGATGAAGGCGAGAAGGCGCAGGCCGCAATCGCCAAGGCGTCCTCGCTGACGGCGGTCTGGAACGACAAGGGAGTGCTTAATCCCGACGTCGCCAAACTGCTGCCGCCGGACACTGCGCTGTTCCGCGGCAAGGAGCGGGATTTTTACGTGCTTACCTCCTCCGCCGGGGTTACTGGGGCATACCTGCAGAACGCCAATATGCGCACCGGCGGGCAGATGGGGTATCCGTATGTGGAGTTCACTTTCAACCAGGACGGTGCCAAGCTGCTGGACAAGCTGACCGCCAGCAATGTCAACCGCCACATGGCCATTGTGCTTGACGGCATTGTGCAGACCGCGCCCAACATACACAGCCGCATACCAAACGGCACCGGAGTCATAGAGGGCAGCTTCACGCTGGACGAGGTGAAAAACCTCGCCATAGTGCTGCGCGCGGGCGCGCTGCCGGCCCCGGTCAACATCATAGAAAAGCGCACCGTGGGGCCGGGCCTGGGCGAAGATTCCATACGCGCCGGCGTGAAAGCCTCGCTGCTGGGGCTGGCGCTGGTCGTAGGGTTCATGCTGTTCTACTACAAATTCTCCGGCTTTGTGGCCGACATCGCGCTTGTGCTTAATCTCGTGATGCTGATGGCGCTTATGGCCTATTTCTCGGCCACGCTGACGCTGCCGGGCATAGCGGGCATAATCCTGTCGCTGGCGATGGCGGTTGACGCCAACGTGCTGATACTGGAGCGTCTGCGCGAGGAGCTTGCCCTGGGCAAGCCGCTTGTGATGGCCATCAACACCGCCTACGACAAGGCCTGGAGCGCCATCGTTGACTGCCACCTGACCACCTGGATAGCCTCCGTGTTCCTGTTCCAGTTCGGCTCCGGGCCGGTGAAAGGGTTTGCGGTTACGCTGACGCTGGGCCTGCTCATCAGCCTCTACACCTCGGTTTTCGTCACCAGGGCGATTTACGAGTTCTGGCTGACCTCCAACCCCAAGGAGATAAGCATATGATAAAGCTAATTCCCAAGACGGATATAGATTTCGTCGCAAAGCGCTGGATATTTTTCGGAATCTCCATAACGCTCATGGCGGCGGGTATAATATCGGTGGCCGTTAAGGGGCTCAATTTCGGCCTGGATTTCACCGGCGGCACGCTGGTGCAGGTGCAGTTTGACAAGCCCGCCGCGATAGGCGAAGTCCGCGCCGCGCTTGAAAAAGCCGGCATCAGCGCCTCGCTGCAAAGCTATACCGGGCGCAACAGCTTCGCCATAAGCGTCAAGGGGAAACAGGACAACGTCAACGTCATAGGCAACAAGATAAAGGATGCGCTGTCGTCCGCCATGCCGGACAAGAAGTTTGAGACGGAGCGGCTGGAGTATGTCGGCCCCGCCGTGGGGCGCGACATGACCAAGAAGGCGCTGTGGGCCATGGCCTTGTCCTTCCTGGCGATGATAGTCTATATCGCCTTCCGCTTCAGCAATCCGCTCTGGGGCACGATGGGCGTTATTGCAGACTTCCACGACATAATAATAGTGGTAGGCATACTCTCCATGACCGGCAAGGAGATAGACCTGGTGATTATAGCCGCCATACTCACAATCGCCGGCTATTCCATCAACGACACCGTGGTTACTTACGACAGAATGCGCGAGCATCTGCGCCTGAACGTCCGCATGCCGCTCAAGGAGCTTATCAACCGCAGCATCAACGAATGCCTGGCCAGAACGGTGATGACAAACGTAACCGTGCTGCTTGCGGTGCTGTGCCTCTTCATTCTGGGCGGAGAGGTGCTGCATAATTTTGCCTTCACCATGCTGGTGGGCTGTCTGCTGGGCACATATTCCACCATAGCCATCGCCACCCCGCTGCTCTATGAATGGGCCGAGGGCCGCAAATCCGCCGCGCCGGAAGCCGCGCCCCAGCCGCAGGTTCAGCAGCAGTCCAAAAAACAAAAGCGCAATGCGCAAAATACGCCGGTTTAAGCTGCCGGTCCATCAGAGGGAGATTTACCGCCGCGCGGCAAGGCTGCCGGAAGACCTTGCCGCCGCCGGCCTCTCCGGCGAGCGGGAACTGTTTGATTTCGTGGACATGCTCTCGGGCCAGCTGGAGCCGGGCGCGGTTTTTGATTCTTTCCCCAAAACCTCGGATTTGTTTTTCGGGCTGGATATTCCCGGCAACCGCATGTTCAGCGCGGCGATAATCACGCTGGGCCCGAAGCTGGAAGCCAAAATCGCCGCTCTGGAGCCGCAGCCGGCAAGGAAAATAGCAGCTATCGCCGCCTTTGAGCTTATGGAATGCGCCGTGGATCTCATGGACGAGCTTGTGGGCGAGGAGGCCGCAAAGGAGAATTTCACCTGCGAGACCCGCGAGATTCTGATGGAGCCGTCCCTGCCCGCCAATGTCCCTGCGGACGGCGCGTTCCGCCCCAGATTCATGAAAAACGCCCTGCTCCGTGAGGGCGAAACCCGGCTGAAAGCCCTTGCCGCCGTGCTGGACGCGCTTCAGGCCCAGAAAATCAGCGTTTTCATAGCCGACGGCCAGCCCAGCCCGATGATGACCGCCGCCATGCTGATTCCCTGGACCCCGAAGAAAAAACGCAAGGGGAAATAGCGCGGCCTGCCGTATAAGCGCATTCCGTTTTCAGAGTGTTTACAGCAGACAGAAAACTATATGTCCGCGCCCAGATGGATTGACTGCATAGCCCACCGCGTCTTGCCGCTTCTGGCGGAGGGATACATCCGCCTTGCCGGCGCGACCACATCAGTAATCACCGAGGAAAACCCGCAGTCCGCCGCGCTGGAGGCGCAGGGAAAAAATTTCATTTACGCCGCCTGGCATTGCCAGCAGCTTATGCTTATCTACACGCATCGCGGCAGGCGGGCGTGCGCGCTTGTCAGCATGAGCCGCGACGGCGAATATGCCGCCCGCATACTGGAGCGTTTCGGCTTTGCGGTGGCGCGCGGCTCCACCAGCAAGGGCGGCACGCAGGCGCTTCTGGCTTTGATAGACAAGGCGCAGCAGGGCTGGCATCCCGTCATCACGCCGGACGGGCCGCGCGGCCCGGCGCGCACGGTTTCGCCCGGAGTGGTGTTTCTGGCGCAGAAGACCGGCCTTCCGGTGGTTCCCATCGCCTGCGGCCTTAAACGCAAACTAACTTTCAATTCCTGGGACCGTTTCATGCTGCCGCTGCCTTTCGGGAAAGCGGCGGTGGTCTGGGGCAGCCCGGTGGCGGTTTCCGAGTCCGACGACCCCGCTGAAGCCGCCGCCAAAATCCAGCGCGGACTTGACGCCGCCTCCGCCCGCGCCGAGCGCCTCGCGGCAGAATAAGGGCAATCTCGTTTCGGGGCGGGCCTGCGGGATGGCGGTTGTAATTTATGAAAGCCGTATTTCTTGACAGGGACGGGACGCTTATTCACGACAGGCCGGGGCATTATCTTTCCCGGCCAGAGGATATGCGCGTCTATAAAGGCGCGCCGGAGGCGCTGGCGAAACTTTCCGCGCGGGGTTTTAAGCTGTTTATCGTCTCCAACCAGTCCGGCATCGGCAGGGGATATTTCAGCCGCGCGGCGGCGGTCCGCATCAACCGCCGGCTGGAGAAAATACTCGCCGCCGCCGGCGCGGAAATAACCGAGACGGCTTTCTGCCCGCACTCGCCGCAGGACGGCTGCCCCTGCCGCAAGCCTTCGCCGGAAATGGGCAAAAGGCTTGTCAAAAAATATAAAATAGATGTTGCCGCCTCCTTTATGGTCGGCGACAAGCTCATTGACGCGGAATTCGGCAAAAGGCTGGGCGTGCGGACTGTGATGCTTGGCACGGGGCATGGCGCGTCGCAGGCTGCCAAATCCGGCGTGAAGCCGGACCACCGCGCAAGAAACATAATCTCGGCAGTAAACTGGATACTCAAAAATGAAATACAGGATTAAAATTTCGCAGGCCGTAACCGTCGCGCTGCTGCTGGCGGCGAGGCCATGCTCGTGGACTTTGTTTTTCGCCGGGCTTGCCGTGGCCGCCGCGGGCGAGGCGTTGAGGATATGGGCCTCCGGCAATCTTTACAAGGACAAGACCCTCGCCGTGGGCGGGCCTTTCCAGCTTGCGCGGCATCCGCTGTATGTCGGCTCGTCGCTGATTGCGGCGGGGTTTACCGTGATGTGCGTCAACCCGGCATACCCCTACCGCTCCGCCGCGCTGGCATTGTCGGTGATACTGGGCTTCATGTTCGTCTACAGCGCCACCGCCAACGAGGAGGAGGCCCGTCTTTCGCAGCTTTTCGGCGCGGAGTATGAAAGCTACCGCAATTCCGTGCCTAAATATCTGCCCTGCCCGTCGGCATTCGGCGCGGCTTTGCGGACGGATAAATTCTCGCTTTCGCAAATGTTGTATAACAAAGAGCAGATAACCATGCTCGGCTTTGCCTCCATAGCTGGCATTGTCGCGCTGATGGTGTGGCGCGGCCTCAGCATGGCCGGGCTGGTGATGTCGCTATTTTCATGAAGCTGCTGCTATTGCTGCTGACGCCGGTTGTTTCGCCCGCCTTCGCCGCAGAACGCGAGCCGCTCCTTTGTCCTCTCAATAACGCCGCCGTTGTCCAGACATCGTCGGGGCCGGCAACCCCGGCCTGGTTTGGCGAAAAGGTGGAATACGCCATAAGCTGGGGGCTTATCACCGTCGGCCATGCCGATATCTGGGCAAAAGACATCGTGTCCGACACCGGCGGCAGGCCGCTTTACCACATAATATCCACCGCGCGCTCCACCGGCTTCATGGACACTTTCTTCAAGGTGCGCGATATAAACGAATCATGGATAACAACGGACGATTATTCATCCCGCGGCTACCGCCAGATTATGCGCGAGGGGAATTTTTTATGGGACGAGTGGGTGCTTTTTGACGCCGCCGCCAAAAAATTCTCCGGCGAAAACAAGGACCGCGGCGGCAATATAGACAAGCCGCAGGGCGACATTCCGGTTCCCATACAAGACGTGTTGTCCGCGCTGTTTTACATGCGCTCGCAGAAGCTGGAGGTGGGCGGCGAGTTTTCCATAGACGTAAACAACACCAAAAACTGGCCCATGATAGTAAAAGTTACCGAACGCGAGAAAATCAGCCTCCCCGGCGGCAACAAATACGACTGTTTCGTGCTGGAGCCGCTTATGCGCGAGAAGGGCATTTTCGTGCAGAAAGGCAAGCGCATGCGGGTGTGGGTTACCGCGGACCAGTACCGCACCCCCGTGATGATGCGGGCGGAGGTTTTCGTGGGCAATGTAACCGCCTGGGCCGAGAATATAACAAGGTGAGCTATGCCAAAAAACAGGCTTTCACAGATAGTCCGTTCGTTCAGCGGCAAAAAAGTGGTCGTGTTCGGCGATGTGATGCTGGACCGCTTCGTGCGCGGCTCGGTCGGCAGAATATCGCCGGAGGCGCCGGTGCCGGTCGTCCATGTGCTGCATGAGTCCAGCCTTCCCGGCGGGGCGGGGAACGTGGTTTCAAACCTCGCCGCGCTGAAAGCCAGGGCCGCGCTGGTCTCCGTCTGCGGAAATGATGCCGCTGGCAATCAGCTTTCCGGCGCGCTTTCCGGGCACGGGGTGGATGTCTCCGGCCTTTTGCGCGACGGCCACCGCCCCACCATAGAAAAAACCCGCGTCATAGCCGAGCATCAGCAGGTGGTGCGCTTTGACCGCGAGTCAAAAGAGCCTTTTTCCCGCGACATGGCCGCAAAATGCGAGCAGGCGTTTTCTGAAGCGCTGGAAGGCGCCGGGGCCGCGATATTGTCGGACTACGGCAAGGGAATGCTCAACCGGACCAGCATTCCTAAACTGATACAACTGTGCCGGCGCAAAAAAATACCAGTCTGCGTGGACCCGAAAACAGAGCATTTCCGCCGCTACCGCCGCGTAACCTGCATCACGCCCAACACCAAGGAGGCGTGGGAGGGAATGCATTCCGTCCCGCGCGACGGTCAGCCCGCCATAGAGGAGCTGGGCCGCAAAATACTCAAAACCCTTGCTTCCGAGACCGTGCTTATCACCCAGGGCGCGCACGGCATGACGCTGTTCCGGCATGACAAGCCGCATTCCCCTTTCCATATCCCGACCGCTGCGCGCGAAGTTTTCGACGTAACAGGCGCGGGCGACACGGTGATTTCCGTGCTTTCGCTTGCGCTGGCAAGCGGCGCAAGCCACGAGGAGGCCGCGCAACTCTCCAACTGCGCCGCAGGAATTGTGGTGGGCAAGCTGGGAACCGCCACCGCCTCGCAGGAGGAGATTTTGGAGGCGATACTCAATGGCTGACACGGTTTTTGTAATTCCCGCGCGTTACGGCTCGGTCCGGTTTCCGGGCAAGGTGCTGGCGGAAATCTCCGGCAAGTCCGTGGTGCGCCGGGTTTACGAGGCCTGCTCCGCCGCCGGCATGGGCGAGGTCATCATCGCCACCGAGGATGAGCGCGTCGCCAAAGCCGCCGCGGCCTTTGGCGCAAAATACGTCATCACAAGCCCCCGATGCGCCAGCGGCACCGATCGCGTCTGGGAGGCCGCCTCCGGGCGCGGCGAAAAATTCATAATCAACGTCCAGGGCGACGAGCCTTTCATTTCCACGGCTACGATAGCCGCCGCCGCCCGGCTTTTGCAAGCCGACCCGCAAGCCGACATCTCTTCCGCCTGTTTTGAAATCACAAACCCGGACGATATCACAAACCCCAATTCGGTCAAGGCGGTGCTGGACGGGGGGGGGCGCGCATTGTATTTTTCGCGCAGCCCGGCGCCGTATCACCACCAGCTTTCGGAGATAAAGGACAAGGTTCCGTATTACAAGCATTGCGGAATTTACGGCTACCGGCGGGCCGCGCTGGAAAAATTCGTAAGCCTTCCGCCCAGCCGGCTGGAACTGCTGGAGCGGCTGGAGCAACTGCGCGCGCTTGAGGCGGGCATGACAATAAAATGCGCCGTCTGCGAGGAAGCCGGCCCGGCCATAGACACGCCGCAGGATTTAATCCGCGCCGAGGAATACCTCCGCGCGCATAACTTAATAACCAAGGGAGCCTGACATGGGAAAATTCATATTTGTGACGGGCGGGGTGGTAAGCTCGCTGGGAAAAGGGATATGCGGCGCGTCAATCGGGAAGCTGCTTCAGCTTAACGGATTGTCCGTAACGATGGTCAAATGCGACCCGTATATCAATGTGGACGCCGGCACCATGAACCCCTTCCAGCACGGCGAGGTTTATGTAACCGACGACGGCGCCGAAACCGACCTGGACCTGGGCTATTACGAGCGTTTCCTGGAAAACCCCATGACCCGCGCCAACAATGTTACCGCCGGAAACGTCTACCGCGCCGTGATAGAAAAAGAGCGCCGGGGCGAATACCTCGGCTCCACCGTGCAGGTGATTCCGCACGTGACCAACGAAATCAAGTCGCGCTTTTCCGCGCTTTCGGGCAATTTTGACGTGACCATAGTTGAAATCGGCGGCACCGTCGGCGATATTGAAAGCCTTCCCTTTCTTGAGGCCGCCCGCCAAATGCGCATGGACTGCGGCCCCGGAAACGTGATGTATGTGCATGTAACGCTGGTCCCCTATATCCCCGCCTCCGACGAGCTGAAGACAAAACCGACCCAGCATTCCGTCAATAAATTGCGCGAAATCGGCATAGACCCCAACATGATAATCTGCCGCGCCAACAAGCCGCTGGACGCCGACATCAAATCCAAAATCGCGCTTTTCTGCAGCGTGCCCAAAGAGGCGGTGGTGGAAGCGCCGGACGTGCCCTCCATTTATAAAGTGCCGGAGCTGCTGCATTCGCAGGGCGTCAACGAGCAGGTGCTCATGCTGCTCGGCATACGCGCCAAGCGGCACGATTTCGGCAAATGGGACGCTTTCATCAGCCGCATGGACAAGCTGGAGAAAACCGTCAATATCGCGGTGGCCGGGAAATATGTAAAGCTCAAAGACTCCTATAAGTCCATCGGCGAGGCGCTGCTGCACGGCGCGCTGGCCAACAACGCCAAAATCAAGATTGATTATGTGGATGTGGAGGATGCCGACGCCGCCCCGCGTCTGCGCGCCGCCGACGGGATTTTGGTCCCCGGCGGTTTCGGCGACAGGGGGGTGGAAGGCAAAATAAAAGCCATCACCATCGCGCGCGAGATGAAAAAGCCGTTCCTCGGAATCTGCCTCGGTATGCAGTGCGCCGTCATTGAATCGGCAAGGAACCTGGCCGGCTGCAAGAATGCGCATTCAACAGAGTTTGACCCCAAAACGCTCTATCCCGTTATAGACCTGCTGCCGGAGCAGAAAGGCGTCCAGACCAAAGGCGGCAACATGCGGCTCGGCGCATATACCACCGTGCTGGCCGAGGGCAGTCTCTGCGCCAAAGCCTACAAATCGCTTGAAATCAGCGAGCGTCACCGCCACCGCTACGAGTTCAACCCGAAATACGTCAAAACGCTTGAAAAGGCCGGTCTTAAAGTTACCGGCTGGTACAAGGACCGCAAGCTGCCGGAAGTCGTTGAATTGCAGGGCCATCCGTGGTTTGTGGGCGTGCAGTCCCACCCGGAATTCAAGTCGCGCCCGACAAAACCGCACCCGCTGTTTGCCGCTTTCATAGAGGCCGCGCTTAAATCCGCCGACAAAAAGCACCACCCCGCCCCGGAGCACGCCGCGGCATGAATTGACAGGGCTATCTCATGCAGAATAACAATGTCATCGCGCATAAAACTACAACCATGCGCATTGTAGATTTGCGTAATCAGTATGAGAATGGCCATTTGAATCTTAACCCGGGGTTTCAAAGACAGTCCGTTTGGAATGAGCGTGACAGGGCTAAGCTGATTGACAGCATTTTGCGCAATTATCCATTGCCAGCCATATTCCTCTATAAGCGGGAGGAAAACGGCAAGTTGGTTTTTGATGTTATTGACGGCAAGCAGCGGCTGGAATCCATGTTTATGTTCATGGGAAATATGCGCGGCAGGTTTCAGGTATCCACGCATTTACCTGATGCGAGTTCGGCAGAGTATGTTGGCTGGAATACGTTAAAACGTCGGAAATTGCAGTATTTGCTTGAGGGATACGAAATACCTGTTATTGAGGTTGATGGCGATATAGGCGATATTATCAGCGTGTTTGTGCGAATTAACTCCACAGGAAAAGCGCTTACGCCTCAAGAAAAGAGACACGCTCGTTATTACAGAAGCGAATTGCTCAAAGAAGCTTCGCGCATGGCGCGCCGTTTTGAGGACTACTTCAGAGATCATGATATTTTCAGCCATGGACAGTTGTGCCGCATGAAGCATATTGAGTTTATGTGTGAACTCATGCTTTCGCTGGTTACCGGTGATGTTTTGAACAAGAAAACCGCATTGGATCGTGTGATGGAAACACCATCCATGGGACGAAAAGATGTGATGAAAGCGTCGCGTATGTCGGTTTCCGCGCTTAGGCATATCAAACACATGTTCCCCAAGCTGAAAACGACGAGGATGCGGCAAGTGTCTGATTTCTACAGTTTGGCAGTTCTTATCGGGAAATTTGAGCAGGAGAAATTGGTTCTGACCGATAGGAAACGAAACAGACTGGCGTGGGACATTTTGCAGGCGTTTTCCGTACAGGTGGATGAGGTGCGGGAATTGCAGCGCAAAGCCAAGGGCGCAAGAACGGACCAGGAAATTTACCGGGACTATCTGCTGACGGTTTCACAAATGACCGATGATATAAGCCAGCGGCGGAAGCGGGAGCAGATATTGCGGAATCTTTTGCAAAGCCTTTTTGCGCGGAAAGATTCTCAGCGGGGATTTACAGCGGAACAGAGAAGAATATTATGGAATACAGCTTCGGACAGAAAATGCTCTTATCCCGGCTGTTGTAAAAAACTGACATGGGATGATTTCACGGTGGATCATATAAGCCCTTACAGCAAAGGCGGGCAAACTCAACTGAAAAATGCCGCGCTGATGTGTCGCGCGCATAATTCATCAAAGGGGAATCGGAGAGTTGCCTGAAAGGAATTCTGTCGTTCCCTGAAAATCCCGTGGCGAGGGTGGTAAAAAGATGGTATAATAGTGGTATAAGAATGGTAATGTCTTGTTTCCGCCGGGAGGGGTTATGCCGACTGCCAGCCTGAATCCGTTTTCCATGGTTCCAAGAAAGGACTACCTTTCATTTTTTAACGGCAGGCATCCGAGATACAAGAAAATTCTCTCGTTTACCGATTTCCAGAAAAAGGATGTGGCTTTTGCCGCCGGAATTCCTGTCGCCTCCGTTCGTTACGACAACAAGCTGCCGGCGGAGGTTGAAACCCGTTTCCGCGAATGGGCAACGCTTCTGAATCTGGTGGCGGAACATTTCAGAGGCGATGCGGATAAAACCGCGCTTTGGTTCGTCATGCCCAATCCGATGCTTGGCAATATAGCTCCTCGCGACATGATTCGCATGGGGCGATTCAACAAGCTGCTTAAATTCATAGTCAATGCCATGTCGGAAAATCAGCGTCCATAAATCATGGCAAAGCATTTTCGCGCGAAACCAATACTGCTGGATTGTTTTCATGCGGTGGATGTTTATCGGACTGCGGCAATAAGGGATAAATGTCTTCGGTATCACAGTGAGCTATATAATGCTCTCGCTATTGAGCGGGATAAGATATCGGATTGTCTGAAAAAAGCGCTGCTGGAAGCTGCAATCGGTCCGTTCAAATTTTCCGGCTGGCAGCGGCTTGTCAAATACAGGTATTCGGACAATCCGCTGTCTCCCGAAGGAAGCTTGCTGGAACCGGGAGGGAGGTTTAACATCCCGGATATCAACCCGTTGCGGTTTCCCAGATTTCCGGCGCTCTATATAGCCGAAGACCGGAAGACCGCTTTAGGTGAAGCGTTAGGCGGCGAAGGCGACGGCGCAATGTCCGCGCTGGATTGCGCGCTTGTCAAAAGAGAATCAATAGCCGTTATCTCGCTGGAAGGAGAGTTGGATTCCGTCATAGATTTGAACAAGGCCGAACGGCTGGAACCTTTTTTAAGGCTTATTGCGGGAATTTCCCTGCCCGCAGAAAAGGAGAAGTTGCTGGCGGACATGGGCAAAGCCGCCGAAATTGAACCAATGCAGCTTGTGCGCACAATGGATGAATTGGCAAATGCGCTGTTTGCCGGGGAATGGCGCAGAATGCCCATGCTCTATGATATTCCGGCGCAATGCCAGGTATTCGGACAGCTTGTTTTTAACGCAGGTATTGATGGGATAGTTTATCCGTCAAGAGTGTCTCCCGGCAATTGCATCGCCATATATCCGAGAAATTTGATTCCTGGTTCGTATGTGCAATTGTCCGGGGCTGTTCCTGCAAGTCTGAAAATTACTAGATTAGATAGGGTGAGTTGGCCGGCTATGCGCGGAACTCTTGATTACTGAATGGTGGCGCCATGACTGCAAACATCAGACAAACAAAGGTCAAAATCGGCGGGGCGGAGTTTTGCAATGCCGGGCCGCTGGCTTTTATCGCCGGGCCTTGCGTTATTGAAAGCGAACAGGGCTATCTGTCCGCCGCTAAAAAGCTGGCGGAAATTTTCCGCGCCGCTCGGCGTTCTTTCGTGCTCAAAGCCTCTTTTGACAAGGCCAACCGCACCTCGGTGAAATCGTTCCGGGGGCCCGGCATGGCGCGCGGGCTGGAAATTCTGGCCAAGGCCAAAAAGCTGACCGGCGCGCCGCTGCTGGTGGACGTGCATGAGCCGCCGCAGGCGGTTGAAATCGCCAAAGTGGCCGATATTCTGCAAATCCCTGCCTTCCTGTGCCGCCAGACGGACCTGGTTCTGGCCTGCGCGCGGACGGGGAAAGCCGTCAACGTCAAAAAAGGCCAGTTTCTCGCGCCGTGGGATATGGGTAATATCGCGGCGAAGATAGAATCCGCCGGAAACCGCAATATAATGTTCACCGAGCGCGGGACCAGCTTCGGCTATGGGCGGCTGGTGGTGGACATGTCCGGCCTTGAGGTGATGAAGCGGACCGGCTATCCCGTCATTTTTGACGCGACGCACTCCGTCCAGCAGCCGGGGGCCCTGGGAAGCGCCACGGGGGGGGATTCGTCTTTGATCCCCGCTCTGGCGCGGGCCGCCGCCGCCGTGGGTGTGGCGGGGCTGTTTTTCGAGGCGCATCAGGACCCGCGCAGGGCATTGTCGGACGGACCCAATTCTCTGTCATTGAAAGATGTGCCCAAACTCGTTAGAATCGTATGTAAGCTGGACGACGAGGTCAAAAAAACATGAAGTGCCTTTCCTGCGCCCAGGAAAACAAGCCGGGCGTTAAAATCTGCAAGAAATGCGGACGCGAAATCGCGCTGGCGCCCGCCTGGTTTCCCGACTGGAAATGGCATTTGAAAACGCTTTCCATCATATACGCCGCGCTGGTGCTGTTTTTTTTCGGCGCGCATTTTCTGCTGAAAAAACTGCCGCCGCCGTATAATCTGCGCAGCATTCCGCCGGAGATGACGCCATGGCTAAACCCAAAAACTCCCCCCAATCCGTAACAGCCTTAGCGCGCGCCGACATGCTGGCCGAATCCCGCGCTGTGGCATCGGCTGCGCGCGCCCTTGACGGCGCGGTTTTTTCCCGGGCGGTAAGAATTCTGCGCGGCGCGCTGGGCCGGGTGGCGGTAACGGGGCTTGGCAAATCGGGCCTTATAGGCCGCAAAATAGCCGCCACGTTGTCTTCTACCGGAACCTCGGCGGTGTTTGTGCATCCGGTGGAATGCCTGCACGGCGACCTAGGCATGATTTCCGAGGGAGACGTTTTGCTGGCCCTGTCCTCCTCCGGCGAGACTGACGAGGTTTGCAAGCTGGCCGCGCTTTTGAAATCGCGCGGCGTGAAAGTGGCCGCCCTCACCGCAGGCGCCAATTCCCGGCTTGCCCGGATTTCCGACGCCGGCATCGCCCTTAAAATTTCAGGCGAGGCCTGCCCCCACAACATAACCCCCACTTCCTCCACCACCGCCATGCTGGCCGCTGGCGACGCGCTGGCGCTGGCGCTTATGCGGCTGTCGGGCTTTGGCAGGGAGGATTTTGCCAGGCTGCATCCGGGCGGCAGTTTGGGAAAAATGCTTTCACTGAGAGTCAGGGATTTGATGCGCACCGGCGCGGCAAATCCCGTCATGCTCCAGACAAAAACCGTGGCCGACGCCCTGCCGCTTATGACGGAAACCCGGCTTGGCGCGGTGTCGGTCGTGGATTCAAAAGGCCGGCTGGCCGGCTTTTTCACTGACGGGGATTTGCGGCGCGGCTTGCAAAAAGACACTGCGCTGCTTTCCCGCAAACTGGCGGATGTGATGACCAGAAAGCCCGCCTTTGTAACCGCCGATACTCCCGCCATAGAGGCGGCGAGGCTGCTGTCCGGCAAAAAAATAGACAATATCCCCGTGCTGGACGGGCGCGGCAGGCCCGCCGGCGTTCTGGACGAGCAGGACCTTATAGATGTGCTGCCGCTGGTCCGCGATGAGCAGTAAACCCCCGTTTTTGCTGGCCCTGGCGCTCTGCCTTTCCGGCTGCGGCTATTACGGCGCGGACGGCGGCGGCGCGCGCGCGGTTCCGGTGCATAAAATGCAGAAGCTGAAAATGTACGAGATTGCGGGCAGCTCCCGCCCCTGGACGCTGGATGCCAAATCCGCCGAGCTTAAAGACGGCGAGGATACTGTCCGGATGGAGGAGCCGTTGGCGGTTTACGCGCACGGCGCTTCCACGTCTACGGTTAAATCGCGGCAGGGACGTTTCAACATGGAGGACAGCACCGCGGTTTTCAGCAAGAATGCGATAGCCTTCACCGACGGCGGGCGCATAAAGCTTGAAACCGAGGAACTGAAGTATTCCCCCAAAAGCGACAGGGCGTGGAGCGATGTTAAAGTTGATATAACCCGCGTCAAAGACGGCTCCACCACCACGGTTTCCGCGCAAAAGGGTTTTTACAATCTGGCGCGGAAAGACGGCGCGCTGTCGGGCAATGTGGTGGCACATGAGTTGCGGGATAATGTTACGTTGGAGACGGAACAGCTCAATTACTCGGAGAAAAACGCGCTGATGTGGTCCGACAAGCCGGTGAAAATGACCGAAATCCGGGAGAACTCCCCTACGGTGGTTACAGCCTCCAGCGGCAGCTACGATTTGAACGGCAGGACGGCGGTTTTCAGCGGCGATGTCGTCGCGCTGGAGCAGAAGGACAATGTGGAGCTTTACACCGACAGGCTGGTATACAATCATCAGACTGCGCTGCTGTCGTCGGAGTCGCCGGTCAGAATGAAAACCGTCAGGGATAATTCGGTTTCCACCGTTACCGCGCGCAAGGGCAGTTACGATGCGGCGGGGCGTTCGGCTGTTTTCACCGGCAATGTGGTGGCGCGCTCGGAAAAGGACAAAACCATGCTGGAGACCGAGAAATTGTTTTATTCCGCAAAGCGCGCGCTTATATATACCGACGAGGCGGTCCGGCTGACGGGCGATAGCACGGTGGTCCGCGGCAGGGGCTTTGAGGCCAAACCCGACCTGTCGGAAATATCGGTTATGAATCAGGAAACGGAGCTGCCTAAAAAATGAGGCGGATTTTCGGGATGATTTTGGCGGTTGCCGCGGTCCCCGCGTTTGCGGGGGACGCCGCCGTTCCGCCCATGCTGGGCGGCGTGGTCAAAAGCGATAAATGGACCATGCACCGCGCCGAGGGGACCGAGGAGTTCTCCGGCAACGTGCGCTACCGCAGCGACCAGTACGAGATGCGCGCCGATTGGGGCCTCTACAACCGCAACACCGGCGAGTTCAGGACGTCCGGCAATATAGACGGCGCGAAACGCTGGCCCGACGGGGCATTGTCCCGCGCGCGTTCCGACAAGGCTCTCTACCGCATGAAAGAGGAGACCGCGCTGCTGGAATCCGATGCCGGGCGTCTGGTGCGCATAGACCACAGCAGCCCGGTCTACGGCGTCTGGAACAGCGTCTCAAAAACGGCTTTCGCGGACCAGAACGCGCGTTTTGCGCGGCTGGAAAAAGAAGTGGTCATAACCAGCACATCCTCCGTCGCGCATTGCGACAGCGCGGTTTACAGGTACAGCGAGGACGGACGGCACGCCCTGTTTGACCTTTACGGCAGGCCGGTGATTACCGGGGTTCACGACGGCTACGATTACGCCGTAGTGGGCGACACCGCCGCCGCGGACATTGCCATGGACAAATTCACAATCACTGGCCGCGTGAAGGGCTGGATACGGCCCGCGGCAGGGAGCCGGCATGGAGCTTCGCGCTCGTTCTATTGAGAAAAACTACAAGGACCGCAAGGTTGTAAAAGGCATAGACATTTACGTCCGCACCGGCGAGATATGCGGGCTGCTGGGGCCCAACGGCGCGGGGAAAACCACCACTTTCTACATGCTGGTCGGTTTTATCAAGCCGGACGGCGGCAATGTGTTCATAGACGACAGGGATATCTCCGCCCTGCCGATGTACGAGCGCGCGCGGCTGGGCATAGGCTACCTCGCCCAGGAGCCGACCATTTTCCGTGGGCTTTCGGTGGAGGACAACCTGCTTGCCGTGCTGGAACGCATAATGCCCTCCAAAGCGCAGCGGCTGAAAAGGGTGCAGAGCCTGCTTGAGGAATTCGGCCTGTGGCGGCTGCGCAAACAGCAGGCCTGGACCCTTTCCGGCGGAGAAAAGCGCAGGCTGGAAGTGGCGCGCGCCATGATAAACGACCCGCATATCATGCTGCTGGACGAGCCTTTCGTGGGCATAGACCCCATAACGGTAAGCGACCTCAAGCGCATAATTTTCCAGTTGCGCGACAAGGGCCTGGGCGTGCTTATCACCGACCATAACGTGCGCGAGACGCTGGACCTGACCGAGCGCGCCTATCTTATACACGACGGCAAAATCCTCACCGAAGGCTCGCGCGACGTGCTGCTCAACGACCCCGGCGCGCGCAAATTCTACCTCGGCGAAGATTTCAAGATGTGATGGCGGGCGCCGCCTCATAGATTCCGGAGCCAGTTCAATGCCGCTTGAAATAAACGGGCTTAGTTTCCGCCACTGCGGGGCGCGGGATTTCGCGCTGCGCGGCGTTGATTTGCGCATCCCCGCCGGGGAATGCGCCTTCGTGCGCGGCGAAAACGGCTCCGGCAAGACCACTCTTGTGGCGGCGGTGTCGGGCATTTCTCCGGCTTTCGGCGGGGGGGAGATATCCGGTTTGCTTGATATTTGCGGCGCAAGGCCCGCCTCCGTGCTGCAAAATATAGACGCCCAGATGCTGCACGAGACCGCCGGCGGCGAAATGGAATTCTACGCGCGCTACGGCGCGCCGGGGCCGGTTTCGGTTAATGAAGCGGCGCGCGCCATGGGCGTTGAAAAGCTGCTGGAACGGCAGACTCACACACTTTCTTCAGGCGAGATGCAGCGCGCCGCCATCTCCTGCGCGCTTTTCTGCTCCGACGGGAAACTGCTGGTGCTGGACGAACCGGCCTCCTGCCTGGACGCCGCCGGGCAGCGCCTGCTGGCGGAGAGGATTTGCGCGCTTAAATCCGGGGGCGCCTCGGTGCTGGTTACCGGCCACGGCGCGGGCGCGCTGGCGGACTGCGCGGACGCGGTTTACGAGCTAAGCGGCGGCGCGCTGCGCCGCGCGGGCTTTGCGCCGCAGGAGGAGGCCGCCGCTCCGGCGGCCCGTCCGGGCGGGGTTTTGCTGCGGGCGGAAAATGTCTGCGCCGAAAGCGAGGCGCACGAGATTATGCTGGCCCCCTCGCGGCTGGAGATGCGGGAGGGCGAAGTCGCCGGGATAACCGGAGCCAACGGCTCCGGCAAGTCCAGCCTGGCCAAGCTGCTGGCCGGCTGGATTGCGCCGAAAGCCGGATATATTGAATTTGAGGGAAAGCGCGCGGATTGCTCCTGCCTGCGCCGCCAGTCCCGGCTGCTGGGGCAGAACCCGTATCACGGGCTTTTGTGCGCCACCGCCGCCGAGAATCTTGAGCAGGCGCGCCGCCGCGCGCTGCGCCCGGGTTTTGACGCCGCGCGCGCGGTTGAAATACTGGAGGCAGGTCCCCTGCTGCCGCGCGACGTAAACCGTCTCAGCTTCGGACAGGCGCAGCGCGTGGCGCTGCTGTGCGCGCTGGCGTATAACCCGCGCGTTCTTATTCTGGACGAGTTTACCGCCTGCCTGGACGCGCGGGGAATAGCGCAGTCCGCGCGGCTGCTGCGCGAATACGCCGCCGCCGGCGGCGCGGCGGCGGTGGTGTCGCATCTGGAAAGCCATCTGGCGCCGTTGTGCGGGCGGATTTTGGCAATGAAGGATATTTATGCGCCGGGCTGACAGGATACGGCTTGTGGTTTTTCCCACGGCTTTCGGCGCGCTATGGGGGCTTATAGAGTTGCTGGCGGGGGGCTGGCTGCACGCGATGCGCGTGCCGGTGGCGGGCGCGTTTCTGGGCTCCGCCGGCGGAATAATACTCTGCGCCGAGCGGGCCTTCACCCCCGTCCGGGGGGCAACGCTTTGCACCGGGCTTACCGCCATACTGGTCAAGCTGATGTTCATAGGCGGGCTGCAATTCAACATCGTCATAGCCCTCGCCCTGGAGACCGCGGTCGCCGAGGCGGTGCTGACGGTTTTCGGCGTAAGCGCGCTTTCTTTTTTCCTTGCGCCGCTGCTGTGCTGCATGGAAAGCTCGCTGCATTTTCTTATAGGCAACTGGCTCAAGTACGGCGGCGATATTTTCGGGGCCTATGCCATCGCGTTGCGCAAAATAGCGGCCCTGTTCGGGATTAAGCCGGATTTCTGGAAGCTGGCCGTCGCGCTGTGGGCGGGGCTGCATCTGGCCATCGGCGGGGCGGCGGGGCTGGTGTCGGTGCGGGTGGGCAGGTATTTGAGAAAAATATGAAACGGGGAATCGCGTTCAAAACCGCGCTGCTGCTGTTTGCCGCGGCGCTGTTTCTGCCGGGCAGACGGTGGCAGGCAGCCGCCGACGCGGCGGCGCTGCTGGCGCTGGCCTCGCGCGACGCGGGCGCGCTGAGGGCGGGCTCGTTCCGGTTCTGGTTTTTTCCGGCGGCGCTGGCGGCGGCTGTCTCCTTTTTCTCCGCCGATGCCGACGCCAGTTTGCTGGGATACGGCTACTCGTCGCGGCAAATGGCGGCCGGCGCGGTGATGATGTTTCACGCCTATGTGTTTGCCGCGCTGGCCAGGTTTGGGCGGCGCAACTTCACGATGGGCGAGATAGTCTCCGCCGCGGACAGGGCCGGCGCAGGCGGGGCCGGGCTGCGCGCCGCGCTGGCGCTGGCCTCGGCGCGGATACTAAAGCGCATGCTGGCCGAAACCTGGCTGCACTACTGCGTCTCAAGGCCCGGAAAAAAGGAGCGGCTGCTGGATATGGACATATTCTTCGGCGCGGCGGTCAGAAACGCCGCCTCCGCGGCGGAAAACATATCGGTGCTGCTGCACATAAGGAACGTCGACATATGATGCTGCGTCCGGTGGGATATGTGGCCAGCCCGGTCAAGCGGCGGCATGACATGCCGCCGGGAGGGGTTGCCGCCTCTATACGGATACTGCCGCGCTACGGGGCTGCATTGAAAGGAATCAGCAACTGCTCCCACCTGTGGATTTTGTGCTGCTTTGACAGGGCGGACCGCTCCGTCCTGAAGGCCGCGCCGCGCAAAATATCCGCCTCTCTGGGAAAGCGCGGGGTGTTTGCCATGCGCTCGCCGGACAGGCCCAATCCGGTATCGCTTACCTGCGCGGGGCTGGTTTCCGTCAAAGGCCGGCTGCTGGAGCTGGACGCGCTTGACGCTGTGGACGGCACGCCGGTGGCGGACATAAAACCCTACTCGCCGGGGACGGACTGCGTCCCCTCGGCGGCCAGGCCGGATTTTTCGGAAAGGTACCGGCTTGCGCCGGATGAATATGTGGCGGCTTCGCTGGCGCGGACTGTTCGCAATTTCTGCGGGCCGGGCGCGGAAGGGATGAAAGCCGCCGCGCTGGCATTCAAGTATTGCCGGCTGACCGGCGTTGCCCCGGAAAGCGGCGCGGAGCGGCTGGCAACCGGTCTGCGCGGCGGCGGCATTGACGCGCTGCATGCCCTGTTTGCCATTCCGCCGTCGCGCGCCATAACGCGGGGGAATTACAAATCTCCCGCGATAATGGTAACATTGCATGGAAGGCGGGTTAAAATCCGGCTTGAGCCCGGGGATTTGCGCCGGTTCATGGCGCTTGCCGCCACGGCAGGGAGGTTTGGATGAAAAAGGTAATAATTCTTACGG
The DNA here is from genome assembly GCA_041651175.1 of Elusimicrobiales bacterium. Lineage (NCBI taxonomy): Bacteria > Pseudomonadati > Elusimicrobiota > Elusimicrobia > Elusimicrobiales > Elusimicrobiales bacterium. The sequence continues at coordinate 121,725 of JBAZJT010000002.1, forward strand.
CTTTTTGCGCGCTGGCGGTTTGTTCCGCGCATGCGCAGCGGGCGGGTGTTTCCGCATCGCAGGAAAACGGCCCGTGCGCGGCGGATACCGACAAGGTCTGTCCCGGCATGAAAAACGGCGGCGGGGCGCTTATGAACTGCCTCAGGCAGCGCAAGGCGGACGTTTCCTCTGCGTGCAGGGCTCATATAGACAAGGTTGTCGCCCAAGCCGAGGCGGACAGTGCGGCCTGCAGGGCGGACGCGGAATCTTTCTGCAAAAACCTGCCCCCGGGCGTCGGCCTGGAGCTTAAATGCCTTGCGGATAATTTCACGAAACTCTCCGCCGCCTGCAAGGCGAAAGTGGGCAAAGCCGCCCCCTGCCGCGCAGAGGCGGAAAAATTGTGTCCCGGAATAAAGCCCGGCCCCAAGATGCGCGAGTGCCTGAAAGCGCGCGAGTCCGCGCTGTCCGCCGAATGCAAAAGCCGCATGTCCCAGCCCGGCGACGAAATAAAGGCGAAGATACAGGCGAAAATGCAGGCCTGCAAGGCCGATATCCCCAAATTCTGCGCGGCTGTCAAAACCGGGGGCGGAGCGGTGTTCAAATGCCTCAGGACGCATGAGGAAAATCTTTCGGCGGAATGCAGAGCAGTCCTCCCCAAAGGCCCCGTGGAGATAAGCGAAAAAGTCAAAGCGCGGAAAACCAAAAAGAGCTGAGCCGGGCAAAGGGTTTGAAATGAAAGCGGGCATGTCCAATGGACATGCCCGCTTTCATATGGTGGAGGCGCCGGGATTCGCACCCGGGTCCGTACGCCGCGTAACCGCGCCACTACAGGTTTAGCCCCGGCTTATTTCGCAAGGCCCCGGCGTCGGGGCGGCCAAAGCCCTGCCTGCTCCGTGTGTCTTTCCGCGCATGGGACGAAGCCAGCCTCTGCGCGGGCAGCCCGCTTCTTTGACGCCTTACGCGCACCTGCGGGCGGGGTGCGCGGGGCGAGGCTCACTTAAGCGTGGGCCCAAGCCATTTCTGATGTGTTGGCTTTTCTTGTTTTTGACCCTTTTTAAGCCGGCCAGGGTCGCCCGGCACCTGCGACGCCAGCCCCGCCGGCGCGCGTCGATCCTATTCGCCCCCATAAGATGCAGATTCAACAGCTTCCTGCTACTACTATTATTATAGCGCATTTTACGAGAGAAGTTGCCCGCGCGCGCAAAAATGGTAGAATTCTGGCGGGATTTTATGACAGAATTCAACCCGGAAACGCATTTCGCGCCGGCTAAACGCTCCTCCGAGCAGGAGATAAACGTCCAGGCCCTGAAGCTGCGCGCGGAACTGGCTTTCGGCGCCGTGCTGGACGCCGTCTCCGAACTGGTTTTCATCCTTAACATGGACAGGCAGATAGTCTATGCCAACCGCCGCGCCGCGGACGCCTTCGGCGCCGCCAGGCCGCTTGCCGGGCTGCGCCACGGCGAGGCGCTGGGCTGCCAGAACGCGCTGAAATCTTCCGGCGGGTGCGGCACGGCGCCGCTGTGCAAGTATTGCGGCGCGATGCGCGCGCTTGTGGAAACCGCGCTTCTGGGCAAGCCTTCCGTGCAGGAATGCCGGCTTACGGTGAGTCCGGGCGGGGTGCGCGCGCTGGATTTGACGGTGTCCACCTATCCGCTGGATATAGACGGGGAGCGTTTCATAGTTTTTCACGCCGCCGACATAGCCGCCGGTAAGCGGATGGAGGTTATCGGCCAGGTGTTTTTCCACGATATGCTAAACACCATGACCGCGCTAAGCGGATTTCTGGATATTGTGGGCGCGGAAGCGTCGCGGCTGCCGCCGGAATTCCAGGGGTATTTTTCACGCGCCAGGACGCTGGCGGTCATAATTCAGGACGAGATGCTCTCCCACCGGCTGCTGGTGGCGGCGGAGGCCGGGCATGTGCCGGTGTCGCCGGTCAAGATAAACACGGGCGCGTTTCTGCGCCAGTCCGCAGGTTTCTACGGCGGCTGCAACATAGCGCGTGGGAAAGCGCTGGAACTGGTTCCCGGTTTTGCCGAAACGGATATTGAAACCGATAAATCCTTCCTCAACCGCATAATAAACGCGATGCTCAAAAACGCGCTGGAAGAGACCGAGAAAGGCGGCAAAGTCGCGCTGAACTGCCAGGCGCGGGACGGCAAGGTCGTTTTCAGCGTGCATAACAGCCGCCATATGACCAGGGAAACGCAGTTGCAGGTGTTCACCCGCTCTTTTTCCACCAAAGGCAAGGGCCGGGGGCTTGGCACCTGGAGCATGAAGCTATTCGGCGAGCGTTTCCTGAAAGGCCGCGTCTGGTTTGAGACGGATTCTTCCAAAGGCACCACATTCTTCCTGGAATTGCCCGTAAAACTTCCCGCCTGATATGCGCCATGCCTGCGCCCTGGTTACCGCACATCACCGCAGCGGCTACACCATACGCGCCGGCGAGAGGGAATTCCTTGCCCGGGTGAGCGGCAAATACATGGCCGCCAGCTCCGGCAGGCCGGATTATCCGGTGGCAGGGGATTTTGTCTCCGTCCGTTTTGAGGGCGAGGCGGCGGTTATAGAGAAACTGCTGCCGCGCAAAAGCCTGCTGGCGCGCAAAAAGCCCGGAGCGGGCAACGAAACGCAGCCCATCGCCGCCAATGTTGACATGGTGTTTTCGGTTATGGGGCTGGATGGCAATTTCAATCCGCGCCGGCTGGAGCGGCTGCTGGCCGCCGCCGCCGGCAGCGGCGCCGAATGCGCGGTGATTCTGACAAAGCGCGATTTGCTCCCCGCCCCGCAGCTGGAGGAAAAAATCCGGCTGGCGCGCCCGTCCTGCGGGAATGCGCCGCTGTTTTGCGCCAGCGGGCTTACGGGCGAAGGCGTCGCCGGAATACGGGCCGCGATTTCGGAAAAAACGGTGTGTTTTATCGGCTCTTCCGGCGTGGGCAAAAGCGCGCTTATAAACCGGCTGCTGGGGGAAGAGGCCGCCAAAACCGGGCCCGCCCGCCCCAATGACTGCCGCGGCAGGCATACCACCACGGCGCGGCAGATGTATTTTCTTCCGGGCGGCGGCGCGGTCATAGACACCCCCGGAGTGCGCGAGATGGGCCTGCTGGAGGAGCGGACTGCCGGCGTGTCTGAAGTTTTCCCGGATATAGAGGAGGCCGCCCTGAACTGCCGGTTCACCAGCTGCCACCATGAAGACGAGGCCGGCTGCGCGGTCAAAGCCGCTGTTGAGAGCGGCGCGATAACGGCTGAAAGATACTCAAGCTACATGAAGCTCAAGCGCGAGACCGCCCCTCCGCCGGAATACCTGCGCCGCAAAATGCTGCGCCTGCGCCGGCAGGGCGGAGGCTGCTGAGCGCCGTCGCGGTTTGTTCAATAATGCTTCAGGTTAGTTGTCAGAATTACTGACCGAGGAAGAGATGTCCGAGCATGATTTGCCGTTTTCATTGGTTTCGCATGCCCGGAGTCGTCCGTTGCCGTAGACGCTGTAGACAGTCGCGTAGGAAAAAGTTTTCGGGACCGTTTTCACGACGGTGTTGACTACCAGCGGCAGAACAGCCACTGTCGCGCCTCCGGGGCCGGATTCCCTCTCGGGATTGCCGATGCTGACACTCATATTCACCGAGTAGCCCCACCATATATTCTTGTGCACGGCATAGGCCGTGACATTGGTCAGATAAGAACCCTTGCCATTGTGCTTCAGATTGTATTTGTATTCCACGACATACTGTATCCTTACCGGTATGCCCAGCATATTTTTGTGAGTGAATGAGCGCAGATACGACGCTTTGCGCCCTCCCGTCAATTGTTCCCAACTTGCCCCGGAAGGAATGGCGTTGGCGAAATTGGTGTTTTCAGCCGTAGTGTCGGGCTTGCCTGAATTTATCATGAACCAACTGCCGAAAGCGGTATTGATTAAACCAATGGCAATTCCCCAGTCGATGATGGCGGCTTTGTACGGCTCGTCCTGTCCATAGGAGGCGTCCGCGCTCTGCGCCGCTTCCATGGTGTCCTGCGTAGTTTTGCCGCCGAAATATTCCCTGGGGAATGCGCGCGCCACAAGCTCCTGCTCCCGCGGGTTCAACTGCCGCCCGGATTCAGCCGCTTTGCCTACCGCCGCCAGCGCCTCGTTTTTTGCGGCGCACTCCTGCTGGCTGCGGCAGTTGCCCGCGCGCGCCTGCAGCGCGGAGTATGCCGCCTGCATATCAACGCCGTCATTTGCCAGCGCCTTGAAAGGGAAGCCCGCCGTGGATATCAGAAGGGATAGTGTAATGCTCGCGCATCGCCGCATGGTTGATTGCCTCCGCTGAAAAATGAAACTGCGTATCTGCAATCAAAGTATAGTTTCTGCGCCGTTTTGCAACAAGGGCCGAAGGGCCTATCCGGCGGCGCGATTGCGGAACGCATTCCATTTTTCTAAAATCTACGGCAGTGCCCGTCGCGCGGGAAATTTTCGGAAGCGGGAGTTCTATGCCTGAACAGGATAAAATGCGGGTTACGGTGGATGCGGAGTTCGCAAGCCTCGTCCCCGGCTATATGGAAAACAGGCTGCAGGACGCCGACAACATAGTCCGCCTGGCAGGGCAGGGGGATTTTGAAAAGGTCAGGCGGCTGGGCCATTGCATGAAAGGCTCCGGCGCGGCATACGGCTTTGACGGCGTGTCCGAAATCGGCCTTGCCATAGAACTGGCGGCGAAAGAGCAGAATGTCCCGGCGCTGACAGCCCAGGCAGACAAGCTGAGGGAATACATTTCCAACGTAGAGGTTACATATGACGAACCAGCCTAAAGCGGGCATATTCCTGGTTGACGACGACGCCGACACACTGGCCATGGTAGAGTGTATTTTAAGGAACCGGGGTTATGACACCGTAACCGCCAGGGACGGAGAAGAGGCGCTGATGCATCTGACCACTCAGCATTTTGACCTTATAATATCGGATGTAGACATGCCCAGGATGGACGGCCTGCGCCTGCTGGAGCTGCTGCGCACCAATGTTATCACCACGCCGCTGATATTTATCACGGTGAACGCCACGCCGGAATGCGAGATTAAGGCAAAGGAATACGGCGCGGCGGAGTTCATAAGCAAGCCGATAAGAAAACAGCTTCTTCTTGAGAAAGTGTCTTCGGTGCTGGCAGCGGCGGATGCATAATTTCGTTTTCCGCAATCCGACTAAAATCGTTTTCGGCAGGGGCGTTATTTCCGGCCTGGGAAAAGAGGCCGCCGCGCGCGGCGGCAGGGCGCTGCTTGTGTTCGGGCGCGTCAGCGCCAAAGCCGGGCCGGTTTACGGCGAGTGCGTCAGCGGCATGTCCTCCGCCGGGCTTGAAATTATTGAGCATGGCGGCGTAAAGCCCAACCCCGAAATAGGGCATATCCGCGCCGGCGCGGAGCTTGCCAGAACCCGGCGCGCGGACCTGGTTGTCGCGGTCGGGGGCGGCAGCGCGATGGATGCGGCCAAGGCGATAGCCGCCGGCGCGCTCTACGACGGGGACCCCTGGGATTTTTTCTGCGGCAGGGCAGCTCCCGCAAAGGCCCTGCCTTTAATCGCCGTGCCCACGCTTGCCGCCTCCGGCTCGGAGATGAACGGCAATTCCGTTGTGTCCAACCCGGAAACCGGGCAGAAGCTGCCAACCGCCTCCGCCGCGCTCTATCCCGCGGCGGCTTTCATGGACCCGGAGGCCACTTTTTCCGTTCCGCCGGACCATACGGCATACGGCGCGGTGGATGCGCTTTCGCATATAGCGGAAGGCTATTTCACGTCGCAGGAGCCGCATGAGCTGCAACTGGAGCTTGCGGAAGCGGTAATGCGCAATATAATACGCTGCTCCGGCGCCGCGCTGAAAAATCCGCGCGACTACGATGCGCGCGCGGGGCTGATGTGGGCCAGCACCCTTGCCATAAACGGGGTTCTCTCCTGCGGGCTGGGCCCGGTGGTCTACATAAACCATTCAATAGAGCATTCCGTCAGCGCGCTTTACGATATAGCGCACGGCGCGGGGCTGGCGGTGGTCATGCCCGCCTGGTTTGAGTGGAGCCGCAGGCGCGGCCTTGCGCCGCGGCTGGCGCGTTTTGCTCGCAACGTGTTCGGCTGCGGCGAGCCGGAAGATTCAAAAGCCGCCGTCATGGGCATAGAAAAATTCAAAGACTGGTGCGCGCGGATGAATGTGCCGCCGGCGCTCTCCGGCTGGAAAATACCGCAGTCCGCCGCAGCCGGCATAGCCGCCAACGCCGCCGACGCCATGCGGCTGCGCGGGCTGGAGGGATACTCCATGGCGGATATAGAGCAGATACTGCTTCTTGCAGGTTAAAAGCCGCCGGCTTCGTGGCGGAGCGAAGGTATTTATGAATAAAACCGCAGCCATCTCAACAGACTTGTCCCCCAATAGGCTTTATGGCAGAAATACAGGGTTTTGGCCCGCAGCGCAGCGGGGTGAGGCGCGCACACTACTGACGGGCGTGTGCAAGCCGAACACCGCGAAGCTGCGGGCCAAAAACCGAAATTTATGCCGTAAATGCTATTGGGGGACAAGTCTGATATGCGCTTTGTTTCTGCTGTCGGGCTGTGTGCGGCGGGATGACGGTTTCGTATACAGCGGCGCGGACGGAGCGGAGCCTGTCATCGTCTGGCAGCCTTCGCATCAGCGGGACACTTCCGAAAAAATAAACGAGGCGCTGGTCTGCAACGGCATAGCCGAAGCCGCCATGGCTGCCGCGCCGCATTACCGGGAATATAAGGTGTGGAGCTTCAACCGGAAAGGCCTTCACGACGGCTCCCGCGGAACAAATACCGCGCTGGCAGACACTTCCGCCGTTGTGGACGGCAAGAAATCCGGCTATGCGTGGGAACTGGAAAAGGCCAATTCCGTAAAGCCGCTTGTCTTTATCGCCATGCACAACAATAACGGCGCGGGCGCCAATGCCGTCTGGGGCTATATCCACGACGGCGACGCCATGGAAAGCGCCAACCGCGAGCTGGCCAAACTCATCACCGCGCGGATTTCCGCCGCCACCGGGCTTGCGGACCGCGGGGTTTTGCACGACAGCTCCACGGGCCGCAACGATTACCGCTGCGCCGCCACCGGCAGGCTGGCCTTCTACAGCATAGACGAGAATGTAAACTCCGCGCCGTACCGCGTGCTGCTTGAAATAGGCGACGGCGACCTTGCCCCTGAATTTCTGGGAGACCCCGCCAATCAGCGCAAAATAGGCGAGGCGATAAAGCGCGGCCTGGCGGAGTTTCTGCGCTCCGCGCGGAGATGAGCGCCTTCTGCCCCCATTTCGGCATTTGCGGCGGCTGTAAAACCCAGAATCTCGGCTATCCAGAACAACTGGAGCTAAAGCGCAAAATGCTGGCGGAGCTTTTTGCGCCGTTGTATCCGGGCGAAATAACGGTGGAGCCGTCTCCCCGCGTCCAGTTTTACCGCAACAAGATGGAATTCTCTTTCCTGCGGCAGGTGGCTGCCAAAAACGCCGACGGGAGTCTGGTTTTCGAGCAGGCTTTCGGCCTCAAGGCCGCGGGCCGCTGGGACAGGGCGGTGAATCTGGAGCGGTGCGATATTTTCTCTCCCGGAGCCGGGACGCTGCTGCAATCGGCGCGGCGCTGGGCCGCCGAGTCCGGCGAGGAGTTTTACGACGCCAGAAAGCGCACCGGCTCGCTGCGACAGCTGCTGGTGCGGGAGGGCAAAAACTCCGGCGGTTTCATGGCGGTTCTTTTTTCGGCAAAGCCGCTCCGGGACGAGGCGGGTTTTGTCCGCGCGGTGCGGGAGGCCTATCCCGCTGCCTGCGTCCTGTGGGGGCTTAACGACGGAGTCGCCGACGTGGCGGCGGCAAAGGAACTCAAACTGCTTGCCGGAGAAGGTTTCCTGCGCGAGGAAATAGACGCGGGCAAACTGCTGGCGGCGCGCATTTCGCCGCGCTCGTTTTTCCAGACCAATACGGACGCTGCCGCCATGCTCTACCGGCTGGCGCGCGATATCGCGTGGCAGGCGCGCCCGCCAGCCGTCTACGATGTTTACGGCGGGGCCGGACTGTTCAGCCTGGCCTGCCGCGATTTTTGCGGCAAATGCGTTTGCGTGGAATTGTCGCCGGATTCCGTGGCGGACGGGCGGGCGAATGCTGAACTCAACGGGGCGGATATAGCTTTCATTGAATCCGCCGCGGAAGATTTCCTGCAGGCCCCGCCGGCGGATTTCGCGCAATCCCTGTGCGTGATAGACCCGCCGCGCGCGGGGCTGCATCCAAAAGCGGCGCAGGGGCTGCTCGAGTCCCGTCCGGCGCGGCTGCTGTATGTGTCGTGCAATCCGCGCGCGCTGGAGCGGGACCTTAAAATTCTCGCGCCCCGCTACAAAACGGAATTCATACGCGCTTTCGACCTGTTCCCGCACACGGAGCATGTGGAAACCGCCGCATTGCTGCTGCCGGCATAGAGCTTTCCCGGTTGCTTCTTCCGCGCTGTATAACGGGCGCGCGCGCCGGAATGCCCTTGACGGGTATACGTTTACATATTATGCTTTTATAAGCCTGCTCCGTTGGAAGCGGGAAAAAGGTGTTTGGAATGAATGCGGCTTTTGCGATATTATTTTGCGCGCTGAATCTCCGCGCCGTCTGGGCCTACTCCGAGCAATGCGAGGCCCTGGCCAAGGCGAAGATAGTTTCCTGCTGCGCGGACGGCTCCGGCCGGGACGATTGCATCAATGCCGCGCTGAAAGAGGTCGCCTGCATGGATTATGCCGGCGATGCCCGGTTGCGCGGCGTTCTTTCCGCTTACTATAACAAGCTCAAGGCCGAGGCGGAGCAGAATGTCAAGCCCGCGCAGCCGGCCCCGGCGGATTTGTTCGCGAAGCTCTCCAACGTCGTGTTCGTGAAGGGGCGCTATTCCCAGGCGCTGCGCGGAGCGCAGTCCGCCCTGACTGGCGCCGCGCCGGCCTCTCCCGCGGCGCGCGTTGCGGAAAAGCCGCATTCCCCCTCAACCGAGCAGTCCGCCGGGCCCGCGCCCGTTTCCCATGCCGATTACCAGAAATCGCTTGACCATGCCGCCAAGGCGGGCATAAAACTCGCCCTGAAGGATTATTCCGGGGCGCGCAGGGAGGCTTCCGCCGCCATAGACGCCGATCCCTCCAACCGCGCGGCATACCTGGTGCGGGCGCAGGCCTGCAATCACCTGCACCGTTACGAAGACGCGGAAAGCGACGCTTCTTTTGTGCTTAAAAGCGAGCCGCTCAACGCCACCGCCTATACCATCCGTTCCTGGGCCGCCGCGCAAAGGGGGGACGCCGCCGCCGCCCGCGCCGACGCGGACCGCGCCATACAGTCCGATCCCGGCATGGCCGAGGCGTATTACAACCGCGCCCGCGTCTCGGAAAAAACAGGCAATTACCGCCAGACGCTGGAGGATATGCGCGAGGCGTCCCGCATAGACAAGTCGTACCAGACGCGCTTCCGCTCCGCCGCGGTCAGGTACAAGACCCGCGCCGAGGGCTTTGATTTCACAAGCGCCGGACTCTCCGACGGGGCGGACCAGGTCCGTTCCGCGCCAGGCCCGCTGCACTGGAGAAGGCTTTACACGTTGATTGCCGCCCTCGCCGCCGGCGCGCTGATACTGATGCAGCTTGTAAAGGCGCTGCGCTCCCGGAGCGCGACCAGGGAGAGGGCGCCGTCCCCTTCCGCCGCGCCGCCGCTTTTCGTGAATCAGTTCGCGCTTGTGCGCAAAATCGGCGAAGGCGGCATGGGAGAGGTCTACGAGGGTTTTGACAAGACGCTAAAGCGCAAGGTCGCCATAAAAAAGCTCAAAACAAGCGCCACCATTTCCGATGAATCGCGGGAGCAGCTGCTTAACGAGGCCCGCACCGTCGCCGTGCTGCGCCACCCCAATATCGTGGAGATATACTCGGTTTTTGAGGACAGCGGCAGCCTCTTCCTGGTGTTTGAATACGTGGAGGGCATGACGCTGGACGCCCTGCTGGAGCGCGACGGGCGCCTCCCGCTGGACGAGGCCGTAAAAATATTCAGGCCCATATGCCGCGCGCTGGACTACGCGCACGAGAACAGCATCATACACCGCGATCTCAAGCCCGGGAACATAATGATTTCCTCCTCCGGCGTGGTAAAGGTGATGGATTTCGGCGTGGCCCGCCAGCTGGACGCCCGCCGGGGGGAGAAAACCTGCTCCGGCACTCCGGCCTACATGTCGCCGGAGCAGCGCGCGGGCGCGGTAAGCAGGGAATCCGATATTTATTCGCTGGGCATTTGCCTCTACGAGACTCTTACCGGCCATCTGCCCTCCGATTTGCAGGGATTTGACCCGGCGCGCAACAGGATAACGCCGCCGTCGTCGGTGGCGCCCTTCCTGCCGCCGGAGGCCGACAGGCTGCTGGAATCCGCGCTGGACCCGGACCCGGAAGCCAGGATTTCATCGGCCTCCCAGTTCTGGGCAATGCTTGAAGCGGTAAAACAACAGGAGGCATGACAATGCCAGGCATAAGAGTAAGATTCGCGCCGTCTCCGACGGGGCATCTCCATATCGGCGGCGCGCGCACCGCGCTGTTCAACTATCTGTTCGCGCGCCAGACCAAAGGAACCTTCATTCTGCGCATAGAGGACACCGACGAGCTGCGTTCCACCGATGAATCCACCAGGGCGATTTTCCACGCCATGAACTGGCTGGGGCTGGACTGGGACGAGGGGCCCCTGCCCGGCGGCGGCGAAAAAGGCCCACACGGCCCCTATTTTCAGAGCGAGCGCGCCGCAAAGGGCATATACAAGCAATACGCCGACAAGCTGATTGCGCAGGGCATGGCCTATCACTGCTACTGCACGCCGGAGGAGCTTGAGGAGGCCCGCCGCCGCGCCCAGCTGGAAAAACGCCCGCCGAAATACGAGGGGATCTGCCGCCATCTCACCGAAAGCCGCAGGCGCGAGCTGGAGGCCCAGGGCCGCAAGCCGGTGGTGCGCTTCAGAATGCCCGACGAAGGCGCTACTTCCTGGAACGACCTTATCCGCGGCGAGGTGAAATTTGAAAACCGGCTGCTTTATGATTTCGTGATGGTGAAGGCCTCCGGCTATCCGACCTACAATTTCGCCTGCGTGGTAGACGACCATCTGATGGAGATGAGCCATATCATCCGCGGCGACGACCATATTTCCAACACCCCGCTGCAGGTGCTGCTTTACAAGACGCTGGGCTGGCCCCTGCCGGAAATCGCGCACCTGTCCATGATACACGGCCCCGACGGCACCAAGCTTTCCAAGCGGCACGGCCACACCAGCGTCGCCGAATACGAGAGCGCGGGCTATCTGCCGGACGCGGTCAAGAACTATCTCGCGCTGCTGGGCTGGTCCACGCCGGACAGCCAGCAGATTTTCGCGCCGGGCGAACTGATAGAGAAGTTCAGCTTCTCCGGCTGTCAGAAGAACCCGGCGATGTTTGACCCGGTCAAGTTCAAATGGATGAACGGCGAGTATATACGCCAGCTCGGGCCGGACAGGCTGGCCGAGGCGGCGCTGCCTTTCCTTGACGCCGCCGGAGTGGGAAAGGGGGCGGACCGGGAGACGCTCAAGCGGGTTATTCTGCTGGAGCAGGAAAAATACAAGCTGCTTGGCGAAATACCCGCTCTGGTGGATTTTTTCTTCACCGAGCCGCCGGTTTACGACCCGAAGGCCGTGGAGAAAGTGCTTAAAAAACCCGGCGCGCGCAAGATCATAGAGGACATGCGCGCCCGCTATCTGGCGCTGCCGGAATTTTCGGAAGCCGCGCTTGAAAAGGCCGCGCGCGACTACGCAGCCGAGGCCGGCATCAAGGCCGGGCAGGTGTTTCACCCTTTGCGGGTCAGCGCCAGCGGCAGGACGGATGGGCCCACGTTGTTTAAGATGCTTGAATATCTGGGCAGGGAGGCCGTGGCAAAGCGGATGCAGAACGCGCTGCCGCTTTGCGATTGAACTGAAAATGGCTGACGAGACTAAATACTGGCTTTACCAGGACGGCGAGATAGAAGGCCCCTTTGACTCTCAGGAGCTTTCCGTCCAGCCGGATTTCTGCCCAGCCAGTCTCGTCTGCCAGGACAACGGCTCCGGCGAGCCGTGCGGCCAGTGGCGCATGGCCTCTTCCGCGCCGGGGCTGGCCGAAGAGGCCGCCATGCTGCGCGACTGGACCCGCCGCCATGCGCCGGAGGAGAGCCGGCCCGCCGGGGAGGCCGGTCCGCCGCCCGGGGGGCAGGAACTGGCGTCGTTCCTGAAAACTTTCGGTTTCACCGAGGATGACATAGCCAGGGCGGCTGATTTCGCCGTGGAAAAACCCGATTTGCCCGCGCAGTCCGCGGGACAAGCCGCGGCAAAGGCGGCGCCGGTTCCGCTTTCGCGCGCCGTCGGCGCGGCAAAGCCCGCGCAGCAGCCTAAATTCCTGGGCCAGGCCGAGCCGGAATGGATAGCGCAGCTTGAACTTAACGAGAAGCTGCAGACTCTTGCCGGGGATTCCGCCCGTTTTGCCGCGCTGGCCGATTACGGCGGAGTTCAGCCCGCCGTGGAGGATTTGGAGGAGGATGCCGGATACGCGGAAGATGAGGAGGAGGAAGAAGCGCCTCCCTCTTCCCGTTCAAGACGCGCGGCAAAGCGCAGGGGCCGCAAAGCCTCCCGCCGCAGGCGCAGGGAGGAGGAGCCGGAAGAGGAATTTCCACAGCAGTTTCCGGGGCCTGCCGCCGCTTACGGCCTGCCGCCGTTTCCCGCTGCGCCTGAAGCCGCGCCCGCAGCCGCGCGGCAGGAGGAGCTCCCGGACGTCAGTGAGGAGATTATCCCTCCGCCAAATTCCGAATTTGAAAATTTCACCGGCCTGCCGCCCATGCCGGCTCCCGAACCGGTCGTCGCGCCGCAGCCTGCCCCGGCTTCGGCACGGGAGACGTCCACTACCGACAAAAGCGATATAACCGCCCCGCTGGAAAGCGATCACCGGCCCCTGCCGGACACGGGCAATATACCGGAAATAAATATCGCTCCCACGGCGGATCGCATAAACCCCGATGCTTTTGGGGCGCAGAAGGCGACTTCAGTCGGGCTGGAGGATGCCCAGGGAAAAGCCAGGGTAACCGGCATAGACACGGCAGGCGCTCAGGATGGGCAAAACCGCAAAACCAACGAAACCATGCAGGTCGCCTCGGCGCTGGACGCCATGGGCGTTCGCGGCGATGGGAAAACCACTGCCCTGGGGCCGGATACCGGGTCGGGACTGTTCAAGGCCGCAATGCCGGACAAGCAGCAGCCCACGCAGCAGGGGGCGTCCTATACCATGAAGGTCGGCGCCATTATGGACGCCACCGGAATCAAGTCCACGCAGGTGTCCAATTCTGCAACCGTTTCCGGCGGCGCGGCTGCGCTGCAGGGCATGCCGTCGCCAACAATCGCCACCGTGGATTTGACGCGGGCCGCCGCCACAGCGTCCAAACAGTCCGTTTTCAAGCGGAGGAAGCTGATAATAATAACAGCGGCGGCGGCGCTGGCGTTGTTTGTGATAGTGGTGTTTCTGTATCTGTTCAAAGGCGGTTCCAAGCCGCCGGCGAACAAAGATGCCGCCCAGAGCCAGCCGCAGGCGGATGCCGGCGCCGCCCAGCAGGCGGGCGCGTCAGCGCCGCAGCAGACCGCGGCGGCGATAGGCATAGTCAAAAATTACCAGCTTGGCGGGGGGCGCGGCACCATAAGCGAATGGCTGCGCAACTCATACATGGGCGGTCAGGAGAGCTGGAGCGCCACCCATTTGCACGGATCGGATTACGTTGTTTCCTACAAATTCACGCAGCAGCGGCTTGAGCCGGTGGTGTACGAGTTCGATGTGAATGTGCAGACCGGGAAAATCGTGCGCGGGATAAACAATGCCGCGGTGTCGCTGCTGGCCAATCAGTCCGCCGCGGCGCAATTCGGCGCGACGCCGGGGCGGCAGCCGCAGCAGTTTTTCACCACAAAACCCGGGCAGCAGACTTCCTCCGTGCTGCCGTCCGTGGCGTTGCCTGCGGTAGAGGCGCCGCCGCCGGCTGCGCCCGCGCCCAGTCAGCCGCCTAAAAAGAAGAAAGCTGTCAGGAAAAAAGCTCCGCAACCCAGAAAGGACGAGGTGGAGCTGCTTCCTTTGCCGCCAGATCCGAGGGGTAAAAAGAAGAAATCCGGCTCGTTTGCCCCCATGGACTTTGACCCGGATTTCTGACGGCGGGGCGGTGTTTGCCGCCTGCGCTTTCCAGCGCCGCAGGCGGTTCCGCTACACGGACGTCCAGTCCAGTATTATTTTCCCCGACTGGCCGGAACACATCAGTTCAAATGCCTCCCGGTAATCCTTCATCGGGAAGCGGTGGGTGATTACGGGTTTTATGTCCAGCCCGCTTTGCAGCATGGCCGTCATTTTATACCAGGTTTCAAACATTTCCCTGCCGTATATGCATTTGAGCCGCAGGCCCTTGAATATCATCTGGCCCCAGGGGATTTGGGTGTTGTCTGGCAGAATGCCAAGCAGCGCTATTTTGCCTCCCATGCGGGTGGCGCCCAGCATGTCGTTGAAAGCCGCCGGGCTGCCGGACATTTCCATGCCTATGTCAAACCCCTCCGTCATTTTCAACTCGCGCATGACCTCTTCCAGCGTCTGCCTGCGCGCGTCCACGACCTTTTCCACGCCCAGCTTTTTCGCCAGCGCCAGCCGGTAGTCGCTTATATCGGTGATGACCACATGTCTTGCGCCTATGTGCCGCGCTATGGCGGCGGCCATTATGCCTATGGGGCCTGCGCCGGTTATAAGCACGTCTTCGCCCACCACATCATGGGAAAGCGCCGTGTGCGCGGCATTGCCGAACGGGTCGAAAATGGCGGCCTCGTCGTCGGAAATGTCGTCGGGCAGGGGGAATACGTTGCCGGCGGGCATCGCCAGGTATTGCGCGAAACAGCCGGGGCGGTTCACACCGGTGCCTTTGGTGTTGATGCACAAATGCCGCTGTCCGGCGCGGCAGTTGCGGCAGTGGCCGCAGACTATATGCCCCTCGCCGGAAACGCGTTGTCCCACGGAGAGGCCGCGCACGGCTTTGCCCAGGGCGGCCACCTCGCCGGCGAATTCGTGGCCCACGTGCATGGGGACTGGAATGGTTTTCTTTGCCCAGTCGTTCCACTCGTAAATATGGGCGTCGGTGCCGCAGATTGCGGTTTTTCTTATTTTAATAAGGACTTCGGTTTCACTTATTTGAGGCTCCGGCACGTCTTCCAGCCAGATGCCGCGTTCGGATCTGCTTTTGACAAGAGCTTTCATGCCGCAATTTTAGCAAATTGGGACCATTTGCCCCTTGCGGAAAATGCAAACAGGGGCTATGCTACGCCCATATCTGCCGTGCGAAACACGGCAAAAGCGCCGTGCTTCGCCCGGAAGGAGGCTGGAATGAGAATTGGTCGCGCATGGCTGCCGGTTGCGGCGGCGATTTTGTTTGCGTGCGGTTTAGCTTATTCCCAGGAGGACGGCGGCAGCGGCCAATCGTCCGGCGGGGACGAGTCCTCCCGGCAGTCCGGCGGCGGCGATTCGGGCGGACAGGGAAATTCCAAAAAGGTCAAGAAAGCCGTGGCCAAAGCTCTCAAAAGCGAAAAAAAAGGAGGCAATTCGGGACAGAAAAAGGACCTGAAATCCCTGGATAAGTATCTGGCGGCCGCAAAAAACGACAAAAGCGGCCCCGCCAATCAGGACGCGATGGAGGCGGCAGTCGCCAAATGGTACAGCAACAACGGCGAAGCCAACGGCGCAAACGACAGCAGGCCCCCGTCGGCTGAGGGAAAGAAGTTTGCCAAAAAAGTGATGAAGCTGATGAAATCCGGCGGAAAGGAGGGTAAAGGCGGCAAGGGCGGTGGCGGTTCCTGCTGCGGAGGAGACGGTGGTGATGAAAGCGGCGGAGGAGGTGGTGGTGACGAAAGCGGCGGAGGAGGTGGTGGTGACGAAAGCGGCGGAGGAAGCGGCGGCGGATAGCAGGTTTCCCGTATCATTCGCCGTTGGCGGAAAAATCCGCCGGCGGCGTTTTTTTTTATAATATTGTCTCGGATACGAAACAACAGGAGGTATTATGCCCGACAATGAAATGACCACCAAATCCGGCCTGCGCTATGCTGAGACAAAGCCCGGCGACGGCGAAATGCCCTCCCGCGGCAAAAAAGTCACGGTCCATTACACCGGCACGTTCGCCGACGGCAGGAAATTTGACAGCTCACTTGACCGCAAATGCCCGTTTGAATTCGTAATCGGCATGGGCCAGGTCATAAAAGGCTGGGACGAAGGCGTCATGACCATGAAAACCGGAGGCAAAAGGCGGCTTTACATCCCCTCTGCGCTGGCTTACGGAAAACGCGGCGCGGGCAGCGTCATTCCGCCGGACACCGACCTTGTTTTCGACGTGGAGCTGCTGAAGGTGGAGGACGCCGATTGCTTCTGAAGCTCTCCGCCCCGTTTGCTCCCTCCGGCGGCCAGCCGGCGGCTATAGAGACGCTTTGCCGCAACATCTCCTCCGGCAGGCGCGACAATGTGCTGCTGGGCGTAACCGGCTCCGGCAAGACCTATACCATGGCCTGCGTGATGGAGCGGCTGCAAAAACCCGCGCTGGTCATCTCGCCCAACAAGGTGCTGGCCGCCCAGCTTTATGCCGAGTTCAGGAGTTTTTTCCCCGAAAACGCGGTGGAGTATTTCATCTCCTACTACGACTATTACCAGCCGGAGGCCTATGTCCCGCAGACCGACACCTATATTGAAAAAGACTCCGCCATCAACGAGCATATAGACAAGCTGCGGCTCAAGGCTACAACCTCGCTGCTGACACGGCGGGACACGGTGGTGGTGGCGTCGGTTTCCTGCATTTACAATATCGGCTCGCCGGAGAGTTATGCGCAGATGCGAGTGCCTTTCGCAAAAGGCGCGGCCGCTTCCCGCGTGGAACTCTCGGCCAGGCTGGTGCAGATTCATTATGAGCGCAACGAGGCGGAATTCTCCGCCGGAAAATTCCGGCTGCGCGGCGGCGCGCTGGACATATTCCCGCCCTATTCGCAGAATGCGCTGCGCGTGGTTGTGGAGGGCGGCGCCATCGCCTCAATCCATGAAATGAATCCGCTGACGGGCGACCTGCTCTCGGAGCTTGGCGAGGCGCTGGTTTACCCCGCAAAACATTTTGTCGCCACAAAAGACGGGGTGGAGCGCGCCGTGTCCGCCATACGCGCCGAACTAAAAGGCCGGCTGGCGGAGCTTAAATCCGACGGCAAACTGCTGGAGGCCCAGCGGCTGGAGCAGCGCACCGGATACGACATTGAAATGCTGGAGCAGATGGGCTGGTGTTCGGGGGTGGAGAATTATTCGCGCCATCTTGACGGACGCTCCCCGGGGCAGAGGCCGCTTTCGCTGCTGGACTATTTCCGGTCCGGCGATTTTCTTGTTTTCATAGACGAATCGCATGTAACCGTGCCGCAAATACGCGGGATGCACGAGGGCGACCGCTCCCGCAAGCAGACTCTGGTTGACTTCGGCTTCCGGCTGCCGTCCGCTTTGGACAACAGGCCGCTTAAATTCTCCGAATTTGAATCCCTGCTTCCGCCGACGGTGTATGTTTCCGCCACACCCGGGCCTTATGAACTGGAAAAAACCTGCGGCGCGCAGGGTAAAGCCGGTTTTGCCGCCTGCTCCGGCAAGGACGGCGTGGCCGAGCAGATAATACGCCCCACCGGCCTTGCGGATCCGCCGGTGTCGGTGTATCCGGCAAAGGGCCAGATTCAGCATTTGTCGGAAAAGATAAAAGAGCGCGCCGCAAAAGGCGAACGCACTCTGGTGCTGGCTTTGACTAAAAAGACCGCGGAGGATTTGTCGGCCTATCTTGCGTCCAAAGGCGTCAGGGCCCGCTACCTGCATTCCGACATAGAGACGCTGGAGCGCATAGAGATTCTCAACGCGCTGCGCAAGGGCGAGTTTGACGCGCTGGTGGGAATCAATCTGCTGCGCGAGGGGCTGGACGTGCCGGAAGTCTCGCTTGTGGCCATACTGGAGGCAGACAACGAGGGATTTCTGCGCAGCGAGACCACTCTTATCCAGATAGCGGGCCGCGCCGCCCGCCATGCCGGAGGCGAAGTGGCATTGTATGCGGACAGGCGCACCGGCTCCATGGACCGCGCCCTTGCCGAAATGTCGCGCCGGCGGGAAATTCAGCTTGCCTATAACAAGGCGCACGGCATAACGCCCCGGACCATAATAAAAGCCGCGCGCGAGCTTGAGGAGCTGCGGCAGGATTCCCGCCGGGCCGGGCTGGACGCGCTGAACGGTTTTGAGAAGGAAAACATCACGCCCGAAAACCTGCCTAAGCTGGCGGCAAGCATGGAATCCCAGATGCGCCATGCCGCCGACAATCTGGATTTTGAGCTGGCCGCGCAATTGCGCGACAGGCTTTTTGAGCTTAGGGACATGGCCGTAAAACCCGCCGCGAAATCAAAATCCCGCCGCAAGCGGTAGGCGGTGGTCCCGTTTTACGCAACCGGACAGCGGAGTCCGGCGGCGGCTGCCGGGACATTCCCGCGCCAGCCGCCGCCCAGGTTCACGCTGCAAACTGCAATTTCGTGGTTATGCCAGTTCAACGCACATCGCTATGCCCATGCCGCCGCCTATGCAGAGCGTGGCCAGGCCTTTTTTGACGGCGCGGCGCCGCATCTCGTAAAGCAATGTTATCAGTATGCGCGCGCCGCTTGCGCCGATGGGATGGCCCAGCGCTATCGCGCCGCCGTTGACGTTTACGATATCGCCGTTAAAGCCCAGCTCCTTTGCGACCGCAAGCGACTGGGCGGCGAAAGCCTCGTTGGCCTCTATAAGGCCGACGTCGGAGAGTTTCCAGCCCGCCTTGGCCAGCGCGGCCCTGACGGCCTCCACCGGCCCTATACCCATCACCGACGGGTCCGTGCCGTGCCAGGCGTATGAGGCAATTCTGGCCAGCGGCTTGAGGTTGTTGGCTTTCACCGCTTCCTCGGAAGCCACGATAACGCAGGCCGCGCCGTCGTTGATGCCGGAGGAATTGGCAGCGGTAACCGTGCCGTCCTTTTTGAACGCGGGGCGCAGCGCGCCCAGCTTCTCCGCCGTAACGCCGGCTTTGGGAAACTCGTCTTTTTCAAAAGCCACCGGCTCGCCCTTGCGCTGCGGTATCATCACCGGGAGGATTTCATCCCTGAACTTCCCGGCGGCGATGGCCTTTTCCGCCTTGTTCTGCGAGGCGGTGGCGAAAGCATCCTGCTCCTGGCGGGTGATGCCGTATTTGGCGGCCAGATTCTCTGCGGTTATGCCCATGTGGTAATTGTTGAAAATGTCCCAGAGACCGTCGGCAATCATGCTGTCCACAAGCTCGCCGTTGCCCATTCTGTAGCCGGTGCGGGCTTTTTTAAGCAGATAGGGCGAATTGCTCATGCTCTCCGTTCCGCCGGCCAGCACAAGCTGCGCGTCGCCGCATTTGACCGACTGCGCCGCCATCGCCACCGCCCTCATGCCGGAGCCGCAGACCATGTTCACGGTAAGCGCGGTCTTTTCCTTTGGAATGCCGGCGTTCACGGCGGCCTGCCGCGCCACGTTCTGGCCTTGCCCGGCCTGAAGGATGCAGCCCATCAGCACTTCATCAACCGCGGCGGGGTCCAGCCCGTGTTTTTTAATCAGCCCGGCGACCACAGTCCTGCCCAGCTCCGCCGCCGTCACGTCGGCCAGCGCGCCGCCGAAATTTCCTATGGCGGTCCTTGCGCCGCCCGCTATGTACGCCTGTGTCATATTCCCTCCGGTAATGTGCTGGCGATTCTTCCGGCATAAAATGAGAACCGTGAATCACCATTCACTTTTTAGCAAAAAGCGCCCGGCCTGTCAACCATTTCCGGCGCGCCGGAGGGGCCCGGGCCGCGCCCGAAGGGCCGGGATATCGCCGGAGAACCCCGCGCCGGGGCTACATCAGTTTTCTGGCTTCGGCAAGGGATTCGCCTATCATGTCCGCCGCATGGGAGAGGTCTTTATCGGTATGGCGGTAGGCGATATAGCCGTGATGATACGGCTGGAGGAAAATTTTCCGCCGTATAAGCTGGGTGTAGAATTCGTTGCGCAGTTGCTTGTAGAGCTGCTTGTCGTCCTTGTCAAAGGTGATAAACGGCATCCACGGCGCGCCGCTCAGGCGGCAGGGCACGCCGGAGGCGGCCAGGATTTTTTCCGTCTTGCGGGCGAATTTTTCGCCCTTGGCGCGGATTTTGCCCAGAATGTCGTCGCGCCGCATGATTTCTATGGTTTTCAGCGCGGCCACCTGCGCCAGGCTGTTGGGAAAGAATGTGGAGCTTAAAAACACCTTCTGCTCCAGCATATTCATGATTTCGGCCTTGCCGGCGACGACGCTAAGCTCGTAGCCGTTGGCTATCGCCTTGCCGAAGACCGACAGGTCCGGGGTTACGCCGAACTCCTTCTGCGCGCCGCCGATATTGACGCGGAAGCCGGAGCGTATCTCGTCAAAAACCAGCACCGCGCCGTGTTTGCGCGCCAGTTCCCTGACGCCTTCCAGGTATCCCGGTTTGGGCATCTGCACTTCATGCGCCAGCGGATGGCCGACGGGGGTTATTATCACCGCCGCCGTGTCCGGGCCGTGGGTTTTAAGCAGGGATTCCAACCCGTCCAAATCGTTGTAATGGAATTCAAAAATATCCTCGTAGAGTTTGGGCGGCACGCCGCCTTTGACTTCAACGCACCAGTCATGCCAGCCGTGATAGCCGCAGCGCAGCACCTTGGTCCTGCCGGTAAATGCCCGCGCCACGCGCACCGCCACTGAAGTGGCGTCGGAGCCGGTTTTTACCAGCACGGCCTTCTCGCACGAGGGGATGATTTCCCTGAGTTTTCTGACCAGCTCGTTCTGGTAGGATTGCGTCAGCGACATGCAGAAACCTTTGCTTTTTATCTGGGAGATGACGGCATTGTCAATCTCGCGCTCGCGGTGGCCTATGATGATGGGGCCGTAGGCGCAAAGCATGTCCAGATACTCGTTGCCGTCCACATCCGTAACCTTGCCGCCTTTGGCGGAGTCAAAGAATATCGGATATTCTCCGGGGACGAAATTATAAGGCCGCCTTATGCCGGCGACCGCGCCGGGAACCAGCTCCCAGGCCTCTTTATAAAGGGAATTAGTTTTTTCCAGATTTAGTTTTTCAGTCATAGGGCAATTATACAAAACCAAGCGCGGTTCATTGACACGCCGTCGCAAAAGTTCCAGAATGTGGGAAAACAGCACCTGTTTTCGCTGTTTTATAACAGGAGGCAATCATGCCAGTCACTCAGACCAGCCGCTCCTATGCGGAAGAACTGGTTGCAGAAGTAAAACGTAAAAACCCCGGAGAAAAGGAATTCCACCAGGCCGTTGAAGAAGTAATGGCCTCGCTGGCGCCGGTCATAGAGCGCCACCCCGAATACAAAAAAGCGAAAATCCTTGAAAGAATCGTGGAGCCGGAACGCACGATTTCCTTCCGCGTCACCTGGACCGACGACAAGGGCGAAGTCCACGTCAACCGCGGTTACCGCGTGCAGTTCAACAGCGCGCTGGGGCCGTACAAGGGCGGGCTGCGCTTCCATTCCAGCGTTTATGTGGGAATACTGAAATTCCTGGGATTTGAGCAGGTTTTCAAGAACAGCCTCACCACGCTGCCAATGGGCGGCGGCAAGGGCGGCAGCGATTTTGACGCGCGCGGCAAATCGGAGGCGGAAGTGATGCGCTTCTGCCAGGCTTTCATGAGCGAGCTGTTCCGCCACATCGGCCCGGATACCGACGTTCCCGCAGGCGACCTCGGCGTGGGCGGACGCGAAATCGGCTACATGTTCGGGCAGTACAAAAAGCTGGTCAACCGCTTTGAAGGCGTGCTGACCGGCAAGGGGCTTTCGTTCGGCGGCAGCCTCATACGCACGGAGGCCACCGGCTACGGCCTGGTCTATTTCGCGCAGGAGATGCTGACCGCGCGGGGAGACTCGTTCAAGGGCAAGACCTGCGTCATCTCCGGCGCGGGCAACGTGGGCCTGCATGCGATAGAGAAAATCAACGAGCTGGGCGGCAAAGTCGTGGCCATGACCGACTACGACGGCACGGTCTACGACAAGGACGGCATAGACCCCGAAAAGCTGGCCTGGACCAAAGAACTGGTGTTTGCGCGCCGCGGCAGCCTGCGCGAATATACGCGCAAGTACTCCAAGGCGGAGTTCCTGGAAGGCAAGAAATCCTGGAGCGTCAAGTGCGACATCGCGCTTCCCACCGCCTGCGAAAACGAGCTGGACGGTGACGCGGCGGAGACGCTGCTTGCCAACGGCTGCTTCTGCGTGGCGGAAGGCTCCAACATGCCCTCCACGCCGGAAGCCATAGAGGCGTTCCGCCGGGCGAAAATACTGTTTGCCCCCGGAAAGGCGTCCAATGCCGGTGGCGTGGCGACATCGGGGCTTGAAATGTCGCAGAACAGCATGCGCCTTAGCTGGTCCCGCGAAGAGGTTGACAAATACCTCCAGCGGATAATGAAGGACATTCATTCCTCCTGCGCCAAAGCGGCGGAGGAATACGGCATGAAAGGCAGCTATGTGGACGGCGCCAATATCGCCGGCTTCAAGAAAGTGGCCGACGCCATGCTCGCGCAGGGAATTGTGTAATTGCGCCCTCAGTCATGAAAAAACCGGCCATTGAAGTGGCCGGTTTTTTTATGACGCAGGCCGGGAGACGCTACCTTGGCCGCGGGATTAGCCTGAATGTTTCAGTTGGATTGCGGGATTCGGCGAAAAATCGCTTCATACTGCCTTCACAAAATTATCCTTTCGCGCAGTGAGGCGCGCGCGGATAATTTTGTTCGGCATTATTTCGCGCTTTTTCGCCTCGGTCCTCGCAACCAACTGAAACATTCAGGTTAGATGAGCATACCGCAAGGAAAATTCTGCACAGGAACGTCCCGCCGGGCTCCGCCGAATTCCGCTGTCCAGCTGCAGTTTTTGGTTACATGCCCTCGGGATGGGGGGCCGGAGGATCCGTCTGTTCATGCGGCGCGCCGGTGCGGCGCTGCGCCGCGCCGGGAAGCAGTTTTCTGACCATGGCCCAGAACCCCGCCGCCAGGCCAGAGAGCACATACAGCGAGAACGCCACGAAAAGCGAATCCTGCGGATACCTGTAGGCCGTAAAAATGAATGCCACCGCAAACAGCAGCCCCCATATCGTCTTGGGGCGGAACAAGTTGGACTGCTTGAACGCCGCATACGGTATGGTGGACACCATCAGAAATCCCAGCCCCAGCATCAGAAACGGCAGAATGTTGTAGAACACCGACATGGGGGCCGCCAGCAGCCGGAAGGAGTGCATCTCGCCGCTTGCCTCCATGAGGCTGTAGGCTATCACAAAAGATGCCAGTATGCCCGCCGCGCCCGGTATCGGCAGGCCGGTGAAATTCTGCTTGGAGCTTTTGCCCTCCAGGCTCATCACGTTAAAACGCGCCAAGCGCAGCGCGCCGCACATCGCGTAGATAAACGCCACCGGGTAGCCCCAGAAGCCGTAATCCTTGAGATGGAACAGATATAGTATCAGCGCCGGCGCCGCGCCGAAAGACAGGAAGTCCGCCAGCGAATCCATCTCTATGCCGAATTTGGTTTCGCCCTTTACCATGCGGGCCACCCTGCCGTCCAGGGAATCCATCAGCATCGCGCCGATTATAAACCAGCCGGCGCGGGCGAACTCCTTGTCTATCGCCGATATGATGGCGAAAAAGCCGAACGCTATGTTGGCGATGGTAAACAGCGACGGCAGTGTAACCTGTCCGGTGCGTTTCAGTTTTTCAATGGTTATCATTCCACAATCCCAGCACGGTAAGCCCGCCTTCCACCTTTTGCCCGGGCTTTACCAGCACCCGCGCGGTGTCCGGCAGGTATATCGCCGCCTGCGAGCCGAAGTATATCAGCCCTATGCGCTGGCCGGCTTTGACGGCATCGCCCGGTTTGACCCAGCATGCTATGCGCCGGGCGATGGCGCCGGTTATCTGCTCCACATGCGCGTAGCGCGCGCCGCTTTTTATCTGGATGAGGTTGCGCTCGTTCTGTGCGGCTTCCGGCGCGCTGGCCACCGCGAACCGGCCTTTTGTGTAGACGACTTCCCCAATATCGCCGTCCATTGTGGCGCGCTGTATGTGCACGTCGAATACCGACAGGAAAATGCGCACCACGGTTACGCCGGGCTGCCCCTCGTTTTTCACACTGAGGACGCGCCCGTCGGCGGGGCAGGCGATTTCATCCGGCGCGAACACGGCGGCGCGCTCCGGGTTCCTGAAAAAATAGGCGAAGGCGAAGGCCGCCGCAAACCCCAGCGGCGCCAGTCCCAGCATGTCTCCGAGAGTGGGCCAGAGGAATTTAAGCGCCACGCCCGCGGCGGCCACATACAGCGCGCCCCAGATGAAACGCTTTCCCTCCGCCGTGGGGCTGAGCATTCCGGCGAAAACCTGCTCCAGGAATTTATTTATGTCGGCAATCATGCGCAATCTCCGGTTGGGCGGGGCGGGAATTGAACCCGCAAGACCTTGCGGCCAACGGATTTTAAGTCCGTCGCGTCTGCCAGTTCCGCCACCCGCCCTTTAGGGCAGATACCGATATGATAGCAAATGCGGACTGTCCAAAGCCCTTCATCCGTTGCCCCGGGGCAGGCGGCAGCTATGTAACTTTGGTGCCGCAGCTGCTGCAAAACGTCGCGTTGGGCGGCAGGCTCAGGCTGCAGGACGGGCAGGTTTTTGTTTCCAGATTCTCGCCGCAGTTGGTGCAGAATTTGCCGGTGCCGGTTATCACTTCGTTGCATTTGGGGCATTTGGCGACGCCCAGCAGGAAGCCGCACTGCCCGCAGAATTTTCCTCTGCCCGCCGGATTGCCGCATTTGGGGCAGATGACTTCCGTTCTTGTTGTTGTTTCCGCGCCGCCGGAGCTTTTGATGAATGCGCCCCACTGCATGTCGGCTTTGGTCACATGCAGCACCAGCCAGTCTATGATGTCGCGGTGGACTTCTATGGGGAAATCCGGCGCCAGGCAGGATTTGCGCTTTATGTTCTGGAATTTCTTCCTGAAATACTCGTGCTGGGTGACGTGAATGTCCACATCCGGATATTTCCTGTCGCGCAGCAGCTTCTCTTCCTCGGTAAAGTGCAGGTTTATGAATCTTTCCAGAAATTTGAACAGGTACCTTGTGCCTTCCTCCACCTGGTTTTCCGCGATGTTGCGGCTGTAGAGGTCAAGGCACTCGAACAGGTCTTTGTAATGCCTGTCCAGGCTTTCCAGGCCGGTTTCCCTGAATTCGTTCCAGTACAGAACCATAGGTCTCCCTGATAGTCTAAGATGTTCTGCCTATGTATAGTATATACCAAATATAGTGAGGTTTCAACAAATATGCAATTTGATGTAGGTATCAGAGGCCTGATTTCCGCACCAGAAAAAACGCGCTGGCGCCGAAGGCCGCCGCCGGCAGCCAGGCCGATACTGCGGGAGAGAGCATCCCCGCCTCTCCCGCGCTTCTGGCGATGGAGGCCGTCCACCAGAAAACAAAAGCCAGCGCGATGGCCGCCGTGAAATGCAGCATCTTCCCGGCGCGGCGCACTTTTACCGCGAAAGGCAGCGCCGTAAGGCACAGGAACAGATTCACCCAGGGCGCGGCCAGCTTGAAATGCAGGAACACCTCTTCCCTCCGCCGCGAGGAGCCGGTGCGCTTTAACACCTTTATCCGGCGCAGCAGTTCCGAAACCGTTACGTCCTCCGGCCAGATTTTATCCGCGCTTATCAGCTGCGGCTCTATATCCACGCCGGAATCCCAGGAGTCGAATTTTTTAACCTCCACCCCGCCTTCGGGCGAAAAAGTGCGCTGTGTCCCGTTGAAAAACATCCAGCGCCCGGTTCGCGGCTGCCAGCGGGCCAGCGGCGCCTCGGCCTGGAATTTGGCGCGCCCCGCGTCCTGGCGGGTGTAGGACGCGGTTTTCATCTCGCCGGAGGCGATGTCAAGCTCTGCGGCGGAAAGGAAAACGCCCTCGGACGCGCGCGCGGCGATGTCTTTTTTTATTTCCTGATGATAGTTCTTGTTGCCGGATATTTCGCGCTCGTATATGAACTCCGCGCGGCGGCGCAGCGAGGGGGAGACGGTTTCCGTCAGCGCGAAATGCGCCGCGCAGACAAGCGCGCAGCAGGCGATAACCGGCGCCGCCAGCTGGCGCGGCCTGTAGCCGCTGGAAACCCCCGCCGTCCATTCTCCCGACGCTATCAGTTCCGAGACGCAGAACAGCTCCGCCAGCAGCGCGGCCACCGGCACTATCATAAGCGACCAGAACGGCAGGCTGTGCGCGAAATAGTTGAAAATCACGCGGGTCGGAGCGGAGGTTTTGGAGAAGGCGGACATGTGGTCGAAAATATCGGTCAAAAACACCAGCGCGGAAAACACCCCCAGCCCGAAGAAAAACGGCCCCCAGAATTTTGACGCGATATAGCGGTATAGGATTTTCATCTTCTTGCCGTTTTAATCCACAGCGCCGCGCCGGCGGCCATGCCCAGCGCGTCGGGCAGCCAGGGCCACCACCAGGCGGCAGGCCCGTCGCTGCGCCGGCCCAGGTTGACGCCGCAGGCCGTGGCCGCGTAGAAACCGAACAGTATCGCTATGCTCAGCACCATCGCCCAGGCCCGGTTTTTGGGCGTTACCGCGAAAGCCAGCGGGCAGCCCAGGCAGAAAAACACCAGCGGCGACAGCGTCAGCGCCAGCCGGGCGGCGGCCTCCGCCCTGTATTCCGCGCGCCGCCTCTGCGTAAGCTGGGGGGAGGCTGCCCCCCGCGCAATCTCCGGCGTTGACATCTCGGTTAGCGAGACGGAGCGGTTCTCCAGTTTCGCCTCCGGCGGTATTGAGACGCCGTAGCTGCCGTATTCGGCGATTATGGTGCGCGACGAATCCCCGGCGCAGACGCGCTGCATCTCTCCGTCGTAGAGTTCCAGCAGCAGGCCGGAAGGCGACACCGCATAATGCCCGCGCGGCGCGCTTACGCGCATTGTCCAGTTGGCCTTTCCGCTGCCGGAGGGGTATTTGAACAGCAGCACGCGCTCCAGCGCGCCCGTGGCCGCATCCGCCTCGGCGGCGTAGAACTGCCACTGCCCGATATGCAGCATGGTTTTGGGTTCTATGCGCAGCGATTTTATTTTCGCGCTCACCGCGTAGCCGGATTCCCTGAACCGCCGAAATCCCTCCGGCGCGGCGAAATTGTTAAGCCACAGCATCGCGCCGCACAGCGCCAGCGACGCCGCGCCGAATGGCCATGTTATCTGCCGGAACGAGAACCCCGCCGCGCGCAGCGCCAGCAGCTCTCCCCGCTCGGCCATAAGCCCCATCGCCAGCAGCAGCGCGGTCTGAAAGGCCATGGGCAGGCTCATCGCCAGCATTCCCGGCGCCAGCTGCGCCATGCTGTAGAATATCCAGCCCGCGGGCGCGCCGATTTTGACGGCCTCGCCCATCACGCGCGCGAACTGGTTCATGAACAGCACGGCATAGAAAACCGCCGCCGACAATGCCAGATACGGCAGCACAAGCCGCAGAATATACCGCGGAATTATTGCCACGTTCCTATTTTACCCATTTTCCGCAGTTGGTTGCGAGAACCGAGGCGGTGGATGGCGCGGACAGTCCGGTGCAGAGTTTTTCCCAACCTGAAAGGTTCAGTCGGCGCGGGAAGCAGGAATTGCCGGCGGTGCAGCGGCAAACACCGGGGAGGCCAACAACAAACACAGCGATGTTGTTGTTTTCATTTCCACTCCTCCGCTTTGTGGTTGGCTATTGTATCCAGCGCAATGGAATAATCCGTTGTAAACGTCTCACTCAATTTTTCCACTTTCTCCTCATTACCCGTGTTTGCCTGGTTCATTACTTCTTTTACAGCCGCCTTGATGGCTACATCCAAATTGCAACACTCGTCCGGCCTCGCCTATGAAGGTCGGCGCGTTTTTGATATAGTTTATCTGCTATGCAGACTATAAAATTCGGAACAGCGGGCTGGCGCGGACGTATTGCGGAGGATTTCACCGCAGTCAACGTGCAGCGCCTCAGCCACGCGATATCAAGCCACGTCACGGAAAACGCCGAGTACGGCTTCAAGGGCGACCAGTACAAACGGCATCTTTCTCTCACTAAAAAGGCGATGCCTAAATCACCGGCGATCATAATCGGGTATGACACCCGTTATATGTCGGAGCATTTCGCAAGGCTGGCGTCCGGGGCGATGGCCGCCGACGCGATAACCGTGCGGCTGTCCAAAAGCGCCGCCCCCGCGCCGGTTATCGGCTGGGCGGTGGTGGACGGCGCCGCCGTCGGCGGGATGACAATAACCGCCAGCACCGGCCCCTACCACGATAACGGCATCAAATGGACGCCGTTCTGGGGCGGCCAGGCCATACCGGAAGTTACGCTGGACATAGAAAGCCGCCTCTCCGGCGTAACGGCGGCGATGCTGCGCGCCTCTCCGGCGGATTTCATGCGCGAAAGCCCGCTGGTTCAGGCATGCGACTTCCGGGAAGGGTATTTCGCCCATCTGCGCAAGATGATAGACGTTGCCGCGCTGAAAAAAAGCGGAATAAGGCCGGCGGTGGATTCCCTCTACGGTTCGGTAACCGGCTACCTGCGGCCGTTCCTTGAAAGCGCCGGAATCAAAACCGCCGGGCTGCACGAGCAGCGCGACGTATTATTCGGCGGCTATGCGCCCTACACAGGGCCGGAGCCGCTGACGGATCTGCGCAAATTCGTCCCGGCCAATAAAATGGATATCGGCCTGGCCTGCGACTGCGACGGCGACCGCTTCGGCATAGTGGACGCGGACGGCACTTGGGTCTCGCCCAACGAAATCATGGCGCTGGTGCTGGACCATCTGGTCAAAAACCGCAAGATGAAGGGCCGCGTCTGCCGCAGCGTGGTAACATCCCATCTCATAGACGCCGTGGCCAGAACGCATAACCTGGAAGTGCGCGAAACCCCGGTAGGGTTCAAGTACATCGGCGAGCTGATGCGCACCGGCCAGTACCTCATAGGCGGCGAGGAATCGGGCGGACTTTCCATAGCCGGGCACATACCGGACAAGGACGGCATTCTCGCCTGCCTGCTGGTGCTGGAAATGCTGGCCTGCGAGAAAAAGCCCCTCTCCAAAATCCGCCAGGAATTCGCTAAGCGCTACGGGAAACACGACAGCGTCAAAATCAGCGTCCCGGTGGCGGCGGGCAGCTTTAAGACGGTGGAGGAGCGGCTGCTGGTCAAGCCGCCGCTGGACCTGGGCAAATTCTCGGTCTGGCGCATAGACCAGACGGACGGATTCAAGTTCATACTCAAAGATGGCAGCTGGCTGGGGCTGCGCCCCTCCGGCTCGGAGCCGGTGGTCCGGCTTTATGCCGAATCCGCAGACAAAAGCAAGCTGGAGCTGCTGGCCCAGGAAGGCCGCAAAATAATAAAGGGAGAATTCTGATGAAAAAAATAAAGAAGGCCGTTGCAAGGGAAATCTTGGATTCGCGCGGGTTCCCGACCGTGGAAGTGGATGTTATACTGGCCGACGGGACCGTCGGGCGCGCAGCCGTGCCAAGCGGCGCCTCCACCGGCACGCACGAGGCGCTGGAACTGCGCGATGGCGGCAAACGCTTCCTGGGCAAGGGCGTGCAGAAAGCCGTAGCCAACGTCGCAAAGATAAGCGCGAAAATAGCGGGCAAAGACGCCGAAGACCTCCCCGCCCTTGACGGGGCGATGCTGAAACTGGACGGCACGCCCAATAAATCCAAGCTGGGCGCCAACGCGATACTGGGCGTTTCCATGGCGGCGGCCCGGGCGGCGGCAGCGGCAAACAAAACGCCGCTTTACCTGTGGCTGCGCAAGGTCTACGGAATAAAGGGCAAGGATTTCCTTATCCCCACGCCCATGCTAAACATCATAAACGGCGGCAAGCACGCAGACAGCGGCATAGACGTGCAGGAGTTCATGATAGTCCCCGCCGGAATGCCCAAATTCAGCGAGGCGCTGCGCGCCGCCAGCGAGGTTTACCACTCCCTCAAAAAGCTGCTTGCCGCGCGCGGGTTCACGGTCTCCGTGGGCGACGAGGGCGGATTCGCCCCCAAGATCGCAAAGCATACCGTGGTGCTGGACACCATAATGGAAGCGGTGCGCGCCGCGGGATACTCCGACAAGCAGATTTCGCTTGGACTGGACAGCGCGGCCAGCGAGTTCTTCAAGGACGGCGCCTACAGCTTCGAGAAAAAGAACCGCGACGCAGTGGAGATGACCTCCATATACGCCGGCTGGACCAGAAAGTACCCCATAATCTCCTGCGAGGACCCGCTTGCGGAGGACGACTGGCAGGGCTGGAAGCATTTCACCGCGCATCTGGGCGGCGACATCCGCGTGATAGGCGACGATTTGTTCGTCACCAACCCGGAACGGCTCTACCGCGGCATACAGGACGGCGCGGCCAATGCCATACTTATCAAGCTCAACCAGATAGGCTCGGTAACCGAGACCATGCGCGTCATCAAAATGGCGCATGACGCGGGTTATTCCACCGTAATCTCCCACCGCTCCGGCGAGACAGAGGACGCCTTTATCGCCGACCTTGCGGTGGCCACCAACGCCGGCGCCATCAAGACCGGCGCGCCCTGCCGCTCCGAGCGGCTGTGCAAGTACAACCAGCTCATACGGATTGAGGGCGAGCTGGGCGCGAAAGCCGCCTACGCCAAAAACGCGGCCTTTAAGCTGTAATTATCCGCCAGCAGAACGCGTCCCCCGCCCCCAACAGGGCGGGGGACGCGTGTTTTCAACCCCGGATACCCCCGGGCAATACGATAGAACCCGGATTGTGCAATAGACTTGTCCCCCAATAGGCTTTATGGCAGAAATACAGGGTTTTGCCCGCAGCGCAGCGGGGTGAGGCGCGCACACTACCGACGGGCGTGTGCAAGCCGAACACCGCGAAGCTGCGGACCAAAAACCGAAATTTATGCCGTAAATGCTATTGGGGGACAAGTCTAATAGATAGCGAGGACCTAGACGGTGGATGGCGGGGACAGTTCGACTCAAAATTTATCGCTGACAGCCGTAGCTATCGGCGAGAAATTTTCAGACCAGGGTATGTGAGGAAAATTCCGCGCGGGACTGTCCCGTTTTCGCAACCGGATGCCGCTGCCCGGCGTTGCCGTGCGGAAAGACTTCCTCTCTGCCAGGGCTGGCGGGTCAGCCTATCACTTTTCTTATGGCGGCCACTATTTCGGACGGATGGCTGGCCTTGGAAATATACATGCGCGCGCCGGGCTTGTAAACCGCGGCGGCTTCCTCCGGGCTTACCATGCTGGTCAGAAAAATAACAGGTATGGAGGACAGGCGCGGATCCTCCATCAGATGCCTGGCCACCGTGCCGCCGTCCATGCCTGGCATGACTACGTCCAGCAAAATCAAATCCGGCGCGGTTGCCCTGGCTATGCGCAGGCAGTCCTCCGGCGTT
The DNA here is from genome assembly GCA_041651175.1 of Elusimicrobiales bacterium. Taxonomy (NCBI): domain Bacteria; kingdom Pseudomonadati; phylum Elusimicrobiota; class Elusimicrobia; order Elusimicrobiales; species Elusimicrobiales bacterium. The sequence goes on from JBAZJT010000002.1 coordinate 153,204, forward strand.
TGCGCGGCGGAGACAGTGTACCCGTATTTAGAGAGCATGTCGCTGTAAATAGACAGCATGTCCTTTGCGTCGTCCATTATCAGAATTTTTTTCGCCGCCATAAATCCTCCCGTTTTACCGCGCCGCGGGCTGCGACACCGGCAGGGTGAATGAAAACACGCTGCCCCTGCCCGGCTCGCTTTTGACGCATATCGTCCCGCCGTGCATCTCTATGAGTTTCTTGGACAGCACAAGGCCCAGCCCGGTCCCCTCGTGCTGGCGCGCGCTGCCGGCATCAACCTGCGAGAACGGCTGGAACAGCTTTTCCGCATCCTCGGGCTTTATGCCGATGCCGGTGTCCTCCACGATTATCCTCGCGCAATCCGCGCCGGTTCCGGCGGCGGTTTCCGAAAAGCATTTGCCGTAGCCGTCGTCCGCCGCGCCGCCGGACGCCATTTCCGCCGCCAGCCTGACCTGTCCGCCGGGATTTGTGAATTTCAGCGCGTTGCTCATAAGGTTGAATATAATCTGTTTCAGCTTGCGCTCGTCGGCGTCTATGGCGCGGCGCGCGGCGGGGGCGATATCCAGCTTCAGCCGGATGTTTGACTGCTGCGCCTGCTCCATGAACATCCGCATGGAGTATTCCAGCAGTTCATCCAGTTTGACCGGCGCCGGCGTGAATTTCATTTTCTGCGCTTCCACCTTGGAAAGGTCAAGAATATCGTTTATGAGGCTTAGCAGATGCTTGCCGCTGCTGCGGATGTAACCGACGTATTCGTGCTGCTTTTCGTTCATGGGGCCGAACATGTTCTCCCACAGCACGCCGGAGCAGACTATTATGGCGTTGAGGGGGGTGCGCAGCTCGTGGCTCATGTGCGCCAGGAAAGAGGATTTGGCCTGATTGGCTTTTTCGGCGGCGGCTTTCTGCACCTCAAGCTGGCGGGTGCGCTCGGTTATTTTGCTTTCCAGCGACCGGACAAGGCGCGCGTTTTCCAGCGTGATGGCGGCCTGGTTGGCGAACACCTGATAGAGCTCCACGCGCTCCTCGCTGAAAAATTCCGGCTTGTCGCTGTAGACTATCAGCGCGCCCAGGACGCCGTGCTCGCCGGCCAGCGGCGCCGACAGCGCAGAGCGTATCCCGCAGGCCAGGGCCTTCTCCTGCCATGCCGCAAACGAGGCGTCCTTTGTTATATCCGCGCAGACCACTGCCTTGGAGGTTTTGACTGCTGTTCCCGTTGGGCCGCAACCCTCCGGCGAGCCGTCCCATTTCACGGAGATGGCATTTATGTATTCGTCCGGCAGCCCGGACCAGGCGACGGGCAGGACGTCCTTTGATTTTTCGTCCGTCAGTCCCAGCCAGACCATTTTCGGCTCGCCTATGCGGCGCGCGTTTTCGCAGATGGCGGACTGGAGCCCGGCTATGTCCACGATGCCGGTTATCTGGTTGGAGGCGTGGGCGAGGGCGGAAAGCTCCTCGGCGTAGACGCGGAACATCTCCTCCATTTCCTTTTTGCGGGTGATGTCCAGCGAGATGCCGCTTGTGCCTATTACCGCGCCGTTTTCGCCGAATATGGGGGTTTTCATGGTGTGGAACCAGCGGGGCGTTCCGTCCGGCGCGGTTACCAACTCCTCTATGTCTATGCGCCTGCCCGCACCGAGGTCGCTCTCGTCCTGCTGGTCGCGCGCGGCCATTTCGGGCGGAAGCACGTCTATGCCGGTCCTGCCGGTTATGTCCCCGGCGGGGCGTCCGGTGAATTTGGCCAGCGGCTCGTTTACGGTCATAAATATCCCGCCGGTGTCCTTAAGCCAGGCCATGGCGGGGATATTGTCCAGAATCGCCTTCTGGCGGCGGCGCTCCTCGTTTATGGCGGCTTCGGCGCGTTTGCGCTCGGTCAGGTCCACGAAGAAAAACATCAGGCAGACGGGGTTGTTGTCGTCGTCGCGCACGAGGCTGCCTATCATGTCCACGTAAAATTCGCTGCCGTCTTTGCGCGTGGCGGTATGCTCGCCCTGCAGCATGTCCACGCCGGAGCGGCCCGTTTTCACGAAATCGGACATCTGCCGTCCGCGTGTCTGGTTTTCCTCGTGGCCCCACAGCCGCGTGAAGGCGGGGTTCACCTGAAGCACCTCGCCGCGCAGATTGGCCATCACTATCGGATTGGCGGAGGAGGCTATGGCTTTGCGCGTTATCGCCTGGGAGGTCTGGAACCTGCGGTCTATGGTTATGTCGCGGAAACCCATCACCGCGCCGATTGCGGAGCCGTCCGCGGCTATTATGGGCGCCACGGTGTAGAAAACCGACTGCTCTTTCCCGCCGTTTGCTATCAGAATGATGTCCCTGCCGGAGGAATCCGCGCCGTTCCCGCCGGAGAGGACCTCCTGAAACGGGTCGGCAAGCCGGCGGCGGGTGCGCTCGTCCACCAGGTGCATGATTTCGGAGGCGGGTTTGCCCAGCGCGTCGGCCTCTTTCCAGCCCGTGAGGTATTCGGCCATGTAGCTGACCAGAGTGGTTTTGCCGTCCCGGTCAACAGCCAGTATGCCGTCGCCTATGCTGCGCAGCGTAACCGCCAGCCGCTCTTTTTCCAGATACAGCTGCCGCTGGAGGCTTTTGCTTTTTTCCAGTTCCTCCGCGCTCAGTTTGCTCAGTTCCTCCGCGCGCGCGAAAGAGATGTAGGCCACCGCGAAAAGCGACGCTATGGCCGCCAGCGCCACCGCATATTTAATCCAGCGGTATGCCTCGCCGCCGCCGGAGGCGGCGTGCGCCAGCCACAGCAGCGCGCCCATCGCGGCGAGAAAAGCCAGCAGCGACATCGTAGCCCTGTTGAAATATTTGGAGAAACGCCATCCGCGGCGCAGCCGCCGCGTTGAAAGCTGCTTTTCCACCTCCGGCTCGCCGGCGTAGAAAGACGCCAGTTTCCGGGCAAGCAGCTTCATGCGGCGCGTTATGTCAAGCATCCGGGTTCACTTTGCTTTTGACCAAAGCCACCATATCGTTCACATCATAGGGTTTGGAAATGTAGTCGTCTATCCCGGAGGCGAGAATTTTGCTTTTGTCGCCTTCCATCGCATAGGAGGTTACGGCCACCAGCGGTATGCTTTTTGTTTCCGGGAACGATTTCAGCAGTTTCCCTGTGTCGTAGCCGTCCAGCCCGGGCATCTGTATGTCCAGCAGAATGAGGTCCGGCTTTTCCCTGCGGGCGATTTCTATGCCCTCGCGCCCGGCGGCGGCCTCCAGCACCTCGTATTTCTGGCACAGCAGTATGTCGCGCAGAATGATGCGGTTGCGGTCGTTATCCTCTATGATAAGGATTTTCTTTGCCATGGGTCCTCCCGCCAGCATTATAGTAAATAATTGTTTATTATTACGTTCCCCCGTACATGCCGATGTATTTCAGCTTGATAGTGCCGTCCGGCCTGATGACATTGGGCGAGGCTGAGGCCCGAATCCAGCCGGAGCGTATGAAATTGGTTATGGTGATGCGCACGGTTTCCGGCTCAAAAAGCACGGTGTTGCCGGTTTCGCTGAACTCGCGGTTGGCGGAGTGGTTGAAACTCAGTTCCACTTCAAGCGGCTTGTCCTCCGAGACCAGGCAGCAGCGGTCCATGCAGGCCCGGTAGCGGTTCACGCGCAGCCCGGCTTCCGGCGGGTCAAATTTGAGGCGCAGCCGCACGCAGTACTCGCTGGCCGATGTGTTGTCCACTGTAACCCAGGCGGCGTTTGTGCCGCGCCGCACGCTGGCGCAGCCGCACAGCGCGGCGCAGCATATCATCAGAACCGTTATGCTATAAGCTCTCATATATCCTCTCCAGCTCCGGGATGACGGCGTTCATGGAATAGCCGCGCTCCACCGTCTGCCGCGCGGCGCGGGAAAATTCCGCATATTCCCCGGCGGAAAGCGCGGCGGCTTTGCGCACGGCCTCCGCCAGCGGCGCGGCGTCGTCAGTGTTTGGCAGGCTGAAGCCGGTCCTGCCGTTTTCCACCATTTCGGTGCCGCCGGATTCGCATGCCAGCGGCACGGCGCCGCAGGCCATGGCCTCCACGAGGGCGTTGCTCATCCCCTCGCTGCGCGACGGCAGCGCGAAAAAATCCGCCGCCCGCTGCCACCCGGATATGTCCGCCTGCGCCCCGGCGAAAATGACGCCGCCCCGCGCCGCCATCGCCCGCCATTGCGCGTCAAGGCTGCCGCTGCCGGCCATCACAAGCCTTGCGCCCTCCGGCTTTGCGGCCAGAAACGCCCGGATGATTCTGTCCCCGCCCTTTACATGCTCAAATCTTCCCGCGAAAAGGAAGATTTTTTCGTTCTCCGGCAGCCCCAGCCCGCGCCGCAGCGCGGCTTTTTCTTCCGGGGAGGCGGGGCTCAGCCGCGCCGTGTCGGCGGGGTTTGGAACGGTGAAAATCCGTTCCGCGGCTATGCCCGCCTCTTTAAATTCGCGCGCGCAGTGCGGCGCGGGGCAGATGAATCTTGCGCCGGAGGCGGCTATATGCCGCCACTTCAGCCCCGCGAATCTGCCGAACCCGCTGGTGTCGCGCGGGCCGCCGAAAGCGCCCGCCCCGCCGGCGGATATCACGGTTTTCGAGCCCCGCGCCAGGCAGCAGATATTAGTTAAAGAGGAAAGCAGAAAATTATGCAGCGCGTCAACACGTCCGCGGCGGCGGAAAATCTCCCGCGCGAAGGCGGGCAGGTCGGCCCGGACGCCGCGCTCGCCTCCCAGCCGGATTATGTCCGCTCCGCTGTCGTTTTCCAGCGCGGGGGTTCCGGGCAGGCGGCGGGTAAGCACGGTTATCTCGTGGCCGCGCGCCGCCAGCGCGCGCGCCAGACGGGAGGCCTTTATCTCAGCCCCGCCCACCACTGGGGGATATTGCGCGATTACGAAAAGCACTTTCATGCGCGCCTCGCGTAAAAACCGTAGCCGTGGGATGAAAATATCCGCCCGTAGCCGCGCGCGGAGATGTAATTTTCAATCCATTCCGGCGGGCCGCCTTGAACCAGCATAAGGGCGGGCGGCCTGGCCTCCAGAGAGGCAAGAACCTCTTTTTTCTCGCTTTCCCCGAAAACGAAAATGGTGTTGAAATAGCGCGAGGGCGACAGTCTGCCGCTGTAAGCCTGCGCCGGGCTGGCGCGATGCTCGCAGACGTAAACATAATTCCCGGGCGCGGTCAGCCGTCCGGCCTCCAGCCCGGCGAACTCGCCGTCATGCCGCGCGCGGCTGTCCCAGCGGGCATACAGCTTCAGTCCCGACGATGCCGCCACCGCCAGAGCCAGCAGCGAAGCATAAACCGCCCTTGCCGGAACGGCGGAGGCCGCAAGCCCGCAGGCCAGCGCCAGCGAAGGGATAACCTGCTTGAACTGGTGCGTGTAATAATCCCCGGAGAGATTGGCTCCGCAGAAATCCGCCAGCAGCCATATTCCGGCGGCGCAGCCGTACCGGATTCGCCCCAGCAGCGCGGCAAATACCGCAAGCGGCGGCGCAAACCACCACCAGCCGGACCAGCGCTCCACAAACATCCGCCAGTGCCCGCCGGCGGACGCGGTGGCCGCGCCCGGCACCCGCAGCAGTTTGAAAAGCGAAAGCCAGGCGCAGTCAAAGTATTGGCGCCAATATCCGCCGCAGGCCAGTAGCGGAATCTCCGCCGCAATATTGACCGCCAGTGCGCCGCCGGCGATAATTCCGGCCTGCGCCAATTTTTCGCGCATGGTTTTGCCTTTATGCAGAAACGGCCATGCCATAAGCGCGGCCATGCTGGCCAGCGCCACCTGCTTGAACAGCACCGCCGTGCCCATCGCCGCCCCGGCCCAGAAAGCGGCTGCGGGTTTTGCGCCCTCAATGCCGCGTGCGTAAATGTAAAACGCCAGTATGGAAAAGCAAATCATGAAACTTTCCGTGGCGGCGAGATTGAAGGCTTCGGTCTTGTCCAGCAGAAGCAGCGCGCAGTAGGCGGCGAGTGTCCATATTCCCGCCGCTTCCCCCGCCAGCATGTCCGCCAGCCGTTTGAGCAGAATGCCCGCGCCGCAAAGCATGGCCGCAGCCAGGAATCTGGGGAACAGGTAATTGTTCTCGCCGAGAGTATTTGCCGCCGCGAACACATAGAAAATCCCCGGCGTCTTGTTTTCAACCCCGCCGGCGTAAGGCGGGACTCCGGTTTTCAGCCATACTTTGGCGATATAGGTCCACATTCCCTCGTCGGCCATCAGTCCAGGCGGGAAAAAACATTGCGCGGCAAGCCCCGCCGCCAGCAGCGCGAGAATGATGATTGCCGCCCGCTTCATAACCCCGGCCTGCCGCGCAGCAGCGATTTGGCGAAATCGTCTATATCCCCGTTGAGCCGGTATCTGTTGTTTATGAGCAGCGCGGCTATGCAATAAAGCGAAAATCCCGCGGCGAGCTGCCATGCGGGGCCGGCGGGAATCAGCTTGGCCGGCAGCGCGGCAGCCAGCGCGGCCAGCGCGGCGGCGCAGGCGGGGGCCAGATATTCAAGCGCGGCGGAATAATTTATCCCGGGATATACTTTTCTGAAATAGAGCCACAGCCCCGCCGCGTTGAGCGCGGCGAAAACGGCTGTTGCCGCCGCGTATCCGCGCGCGCCCCATGCCGGCACGCAGAGCGCGAAAACCGCCGCCGCGGCCATGCCGGAGAATATCTGGTAAAACATAGCCTCGCGCAGCCGCCCGAAGGCCATGTTCAGCCGCGCCGCCAGCGTGTTGAAAGCCGCGAAAGGAATGGCCAGCGCCAGTATCATCAGATACGCGGCGGCTTCATTGACAGTGTGCGCATCCATCCTGCCGCGCAGATAAAGAATTCGCATTATTTCGCCGGAAAACGCGCAGATAAACGCCGCCGCGCAGGCCAGCGGGAAAACAAGCGCCCTTGCCGCGCGGCTGAAAACCGGGTCCAGCTCCGCCGCTGTTTTGGCGGAGGCGGCGGCCTCGTTGAATTTTATTCCCGCCACCGCCGAAAACTGGTTGGTAAGCGCCAGATGCGGCATGTCCGCGGGCTGGCGGGCGTAATTCATCGCGCTGACCGCGCCCTGCCCGCAGCCGCTCAGCAGGTACAGCGGCAGATACCCCGCCAGCAGCGAGGCGGCGTTTCCCGCCTGGCTGTAGAATATGTTTCCCGCCGCGCGGGAGGCGGCGCGGAAATCCGCTGTGCAAAAATCCCAGCCGGCATGGCGGCGCAGCAGCGCCGCCAGCAGCGCGGACTGAAGCGCGCCTCCCAGCACAAGGCCGGTCATGGCGGCGGCTATCGCGCTTGCGCGCGATGCCAGGACGCAGGCAATCACGGCGCCGTTGAGCAGGACATTGGAAATCATCGGCAGTGTGAAGAGTTTATTCGCCGCCGCCACATCCGCCATGAAAACGTTTGCGATGTTGAACGCCAGCGCCAGTCCCGCAAGCCGCAGCAGCGGCGCGGCGCCCGCCAGCGCCTCGGAATCAAAGCGCGACAGCGCGCCGAAAATCTCCGCCGGACGCCAGAATGCCGCAGCGGCAGCCGCAGCCCCCGCGCAGAGGTAAACGCATAGGAAGCCGTTGGCAAAGCCGATTGCCGCCCGTCGGCCCCGCGCGGCGTCAATGCGCATCATTTCCGGTATGACGGCGGCGCCGTTTAACGCCACGATGAAGCCGGAAACCAGCGTTATCGCCCCCAGCGAGTAGAAGTAAATGTCTGCCCCGCGCCCCGCGCCGAAATAAAATCCGATGACAAGGCTGGCCGCCAGCCCCGACAGCCGCGCGAATACGTTGAATAACAGGGACAGGAACATCCCCCGCGTATAGGTTTCGCTCTTTATAAATCCCATAGACTTGCCTCGCGCGCGTTGTTACAATAATACATTATTGCGTTTACGCTTATGCGCCCGACATTCACCGTGTTCACCGCCACATATAACCGTGCCCGCACGCTGCACCGCGTGTGGGAGAGTTTGTGCGCCCAGACTTTCCGTTCCTTTGAATGGATTGTCGTTGACGACAATTCCGCCGACAATACCGCCGAACTGGTGGAAAGCTGGCGTGCTCAGGCGGATTTTCCGGTGCGCTTTTACCGCCAGCGGAAACCGGGCAAGCACATGGCCTCCAACCTGGCGGCGGAACTGGCCGGGGGCGAGCTGTTTTTGCCGCTGGATTCGGACGATGGCTGCGTCCCCAGCGCGCTGGAGCGCTTCATTTTCCACTGGCGCGCCATACCCGAAGGCGAGCGCGCCGGTTTTTCCGCCGTAACCGCTCTGGCGGCGGACCAGCACGGGCGGCCCGCTGGCGGGAAATTCCCCAAAGACATCCTGGATTCCGATTCGCTGGAGATGAAATACCGTTGGCGCGTCAAAGGCGAGAAATGGGGTTTTCAGCGGACCGATGTGATGAGGCGGTTTCCTTTCCCGGACCAGCCGCACCGCGCGCTGCCCGAAGGCATTGTCTGGAGCGGGATAGCGCGCCACTACAAAACCCGCTACATAAACGAGGTTTTGCGGATTTACTGGATAGAGCCGCGCTCCGGCGCGATGACCGGCGGCGGGTTTGCCTCCGCCTGCGCCGCCGGCTACGGCTACTGGCATCAGAACGTGCTTAACACCGAGCTGGACTGGTTCCGTTTCGCCCCGCTGGATTTTCTGGCTGCGGCGGCGCATTACGCGCGTTTTTCATTTCACGGCGGGCTGAACCTTTCGTGGCAGTGGCGCGGGCTGCGTCCGGCGGCGCGCGCGTTGTGGCTGGCGGCCTTTCCGCTTGGTTTTCTGGCTTTCCTGTCCGATAAAATGCGGGACAAATGACAACCGGCCTTCCACTCCCGGCTTTGAGAAGCGGCGCCATGAAAATCGCGCTGCCGCTGGCGTTTGCCAGCGGCGCGGCGGCGCTTGTCTATGAAACCGTGTGGCTGCGCATGCTGGTGCGGCTGTTCGGGATTACGGTCCACGCCGTGGGGTTTGCGACCGCGTTTTTCCTGCTGGGGCTGGCGCTGGGCGCGGCCATCGCCGGAAAACTGACGCTGCGCCCCGGCAACTGGCTTAAAATTTACGGCTTTGCCGAGGCCGCGCTTGCGGCGCTGGCGTATCCGGCCAGTCTGCTGCTGTCCGCCGCGCCTGCCCTGTCCGGCGGGAATATGGCGGCAGGCTGCCTGCTGGCCGGCTGCGCGATACTGATTCCCTCCATGCTTATGGGCGCGACGCTGCCGCTGCTGCTGCGCGCCTGCGAAAGCGGCCTGCCGGAGCGCGACATCGCGCTTGTCTACGGGGTGAACACGTTGGGCGCGGTGGCGGGCACGCTGTTGGCCGGATTTTTCACAATCGCCGTTTTCGGGGAGAAAGACAGCGTTCTGTTCGCGCTGTCGGCCAATGCCGGCTGCGCGCTGTCGGCATTGGTTCTGTCGGCCAAAAGGCCGCCGAACCTGCCCGCGCCGGAGGGCGGGGCCGCGCTTTCCCGAGACGCCATGTTCGTGCTGGCGCTGATGGCGGTTTCCGGCTTTTGCGCGGCGGGGTATCAGGTGCTGTGGTCCCGGCTGCTGACCACAATCACGGGAACATCCATTTATGCCTTCGCGGCGATGCTGGCGGTGCTGCTGGGCGGCATGGGAGCGGGAAGCTGCGCCGCCGCAAAATTGCTGCCGAAACTTGAAAATCCCATGGCGGCCTTCGGCTTGCTGGAAATCGGGCTGGCGGCGCTGGCGGCGTGCGGGCTGGTATTCTATCGCGCGATAGGGCTGCTGAAGGATTCTCCCCTGTATCTGTATTCGCCGATGCTGTCCTGGACGGACGCGCTGTCATTTTTCTCCGGCGCGGCGGTTATAGTGGCTCCGGCGGCTTTCGTGATGGGGCTGATTTTCCCGCTGGCCGCCGGGCTGTGCGCCCCCCGGTCCGGCGGGGCGGGCTATGTAACCGGCAGGCTATACCTCTGGAACACCGCCGGCTGCGTGGTGGGGGCGCTGGCGGCGGGGTTTGCGCTTGTGGGCCTGGCGGGGGTCAAATACGGCTACGCGCTGCTTATTGCGCTTAACTGCATTATCGGGCTGGCGGCTTTATCGCGCGCGGGGGTGCGCCTTTCCGCAGCCGCTGCCGTTGCCGCGCTGGCAATAGCCGCCGCGGCGGTTCCCGGCGACCCGTACAGGGCCGTCATACTAAACCGCTGCCGCGCCGCATACGGCGACATGCGTCTGCTGTTCCACGAGGACGCCGCCTCCGGAACCGTAACCGGCGTGGAGCATGGCGGCGCGCGGACGCTGCTTATCAACGGCATAATAATTTCCGGCAACGGCGACAACGGCAAGGTTATGATGCAGATTCCGGCGGCCATGAACGGCAGGCCGCGCAGGGCACTGGTCATCTGCTTCGGCGCGGGCGGCACCTTCCGGGCGGCCAGCCGGCTGGCTGAAAAAACCGATGTGGTGGAATTGTCCGCCGCGGTGCTGGCCCATGCGGCGGACTTCAGCCCCGATGCGGCGCTGGCGCTGCGCGCCCCCGGCGCGCGCGTTTTTGTCAAAGACGGGCGCAATTACCTGCTTTCCAGCCGCGACAAATACGACGTCATCGTGGTGGACGCCTCCCCTCCGGTTTTCAGCGCGGGCGCGGTGAATTTGTACAGCAAGGAATTTCTGGAGCTGGCGAAAACCCGTCTCTCCGGCGGAGGAATTTACGCGCTGTGGCTGCCGCTGCCCTGCCATGAATACGCCGCGCTGAGCATAATAAAAGGATTTGCGGAGGTGTTCGCGCATCAGGCGGTATGGGCCCACCCGAACATGAGTGGCGGGTTTCTGGTGATGGGTTCCGGCAGCGCGTTTGAATGGCCAGCCGGGGAGCTGGACAAACGGCTGTCCGCCTCATGGGGAGACAGCTCCCTGCCCCGGCTTACAGAGCGCGCGCTGCGCGGCTCAATAGCGGCGGTGGACGGGCAAATCTCCGGCAGGCTGGCGGCGTATCCCGCGGTAACCGACGACAGGCCGCTTACCGAATTCCCGCTTGGCCGCTTCTGGCGCGGGGAGCCGCTTATGGCGGACCCCGGCTTCTTGCGCGCGGTGTTTTGATATATTGTAAAATCGGAGTATCGCAAAGCAGTCAAGGAGCGTTGGCATGGCAGTCAAAATTCTTATAGTGGAAGACGAGCAGGATCTGGCGACGCTGCTCCGGTTTATCTTTGAGAAATTCGGCTACGCCGTCATGGAAGCGCACAACGGGCAGGAGGCGCTGGACCTTATAGATTCGGTGGCGGAGCCGCCGGACGTCATTGTTACCGACGTGATGATGCCGGTGCTTGACGGCTACAGCATGGTCACACAGCTTCAGGAAAACCCCGTAACCCGCAAAATCCCCGTGATAATCATCACCGCCAAGGGCCAGACCAAGGAGCTTTTCCAGATAGCCAATGTGGTCGGCTTCATAGAAAAGCCCTTTGAGCCCAAGCATCTCAAGGAACTGGTGGACAAGCTGGTGGCTAAAAAATGACGGAACAGCATTCCGCCCTGGACGCAATCATAAGCGCCCGCTACGAGGAAATCCGCCAGCTGCGCGGACAGGGAACAGACGTTTATCCCCACAGGTTTGCCCTTACCCACACCGCCGCCGCCGCGCTGGCGGCGGAGACGGATGCCGCCGTCGCGTGCGCCGGGCGCGTCGTGCAGCTGCGGCTGATGGGCAAGGCCGCCTTCGCGCATATACAGGACATGAGCGGCAAGGTGCAGCTCTATATCAAAAAAGACGAGTTGGGCGACGCCGCCTACGATTTTTTCAAAAAGCATATCCATGCGGGCGATTTCGCCGGCGCGGAAGGCCGGATGTTTGTTACCCACAGCGGCGAAAAGACGGTGCATGTCAAAAAGCTGACCCTGCTTTCCAAAGCGGTGCGCCCGCTGCCGGAGAAATGGCACGGCCTCCAGGACACAGAGACCCGGCTGCGCGAGCGGCATCTGGACCTGCTCTCCAACGAGAATACGCGCAAAATTTTCGCCTCGCGCACCAGAATAATACGCGCCATACGCTCCGTCTTTGACGCCGAGGGGTTCCTGGAGGTGGAGACGCCCACCCTTACCCCCAATGCCGGCGGCGCGGCGGCCACGCCTTTTGTCACCACGCATAACGCGCTCAAGGCGCAGCTTTACATGCGCATCGCGCTGGAACTTTATCACAAGCGGCTTATCATCGGCGGGCTGGACAGGGTTTACGAAATAGGCAAAGTCTTCCGCAACGAGGGGATAGACACCCGCCATAACCCGGAATTCACGCTTCTGGAAGCGTATCAGGCCTACAGCGACTACAACGGCATGGCGCAACTGCTGGAGAAGGTGGTTTCCGGCTGCGCCGCCGCCATGGGCGTTGAGGAAGTGGACTATCACGGCCACAAAATATCGCTGAAACCGCCGTTTAAGCGGCTGTATCTGCCGGAACTCTGGAAGCAGGAGACCGGCGAGGATATTCACAACATCCTCAACGGCAAGGCGTTCAACCGGCAGAAACTCTCGGAACTGGCGAAGCGGCTGCATGTGGAGCATGACGAAAACACCCCCTCCGCAAAACTCTTTGACCGGATTTTTGACGCGAAGCTGCTGCATCACGTGATACAGCCCGCTTTCGTGATGGATTATCCCACGGCAATCACCCCGCTTGCCAAATGCAAACCCGGCGACGAGGCTTTGGTGGAGCGTTTTGAATTTTTTGCCGGCGGGGGGGAAATCGCCAACGCCTATACCGAGCTTAACGATCCGGAAGACCAGGAAAGCCGCCTTAAAGAACAGCTCCGCCAGCAGGCCGACGAGCATAACGACGAGGCCGACATCATAGACCGCGATTTCATAACCGCTATGGAAGCCGGAATGCCGCCGACCGGCGGCATAGGAATAGGCATAGACCGCATAGTGATGCTGCTGACCGGACAGCCCTCCATACGCGAGGTGGTCCTGTTTCCCGCGATGAAGGAGGCGGCTGCGCCCCAACCCGCCCCCGGCCCGGACGAGAAAGAGGAGACCGCGCGCCATCCCGGAGAAACCCTGCTGAAAATCGTGCGCGAGGACAGCCAGCCCCGGGAATAGGCGCGGACAGGGATTCCGCGCGCCCGCAAAAATGACATTTGAACTTTTTGTCGCAGGGCGGTATCTGAAGGCCAAGCGCAAGGGGCTGTTTGCGCTGGTTACCACTCTTATCGGCGTGGCGGGGGTGGCGGTGGGGGTGGCCGCGCTGCTTACCACGTTGTCGGTGATGAACGGCTTCCAGGGCGATATCCAGAAAAAAATTATCGGCGCGCAATCGCATATAGTGATTTTCGGCCAGCTTGCGCCGGAGGCTTATTCCGCGCTGGAGGCCAAAGCGCTGCGCGACCCCGACGTCGCCGCCGCCGCGCCTGTTGTGCTGGGGCAGGCCATTCTCGCTTTCAACAAACGCTCCTTCGGCGTTATGCTGCGCGGGCTGGAGCCGGGCAAAGAGCGCAATGTAAGCCTGCTGGAAAATTCTTTTACCGAAGGCGGCTGGACGCCCAAACCGCGCCCCGGCGAAAAAACCGTTCCGCCACCGGTTGTGCTGGGCGAGGAATTGTCGCGCAACATGAACATCTACTGCGGCGACGACGTGATTTTGATTTCCCCCGAATCGGTCAACACCGGGCTTGGCATACTGCCGCGCATGAAAAAATTCCGCGTCAGCGGGCTGCTCAAGACCGGCTATTACGAGTTTGACAGCGCCATGGCCTACGCCAAACTCTCCGACGCCTCCGATTTCCTGGGACTTGGCGGCGCGGCCACCGGCATGGAAATCCGGCTGCATGATATGAACACGGCCCGCGCGGCGGCAAAGCGGCTGTCTGCCCTGGCGGGGTTTCCCTACGCGGTGCGCACTTTCGCCGACATGAACCGCACCCTTTATGCCGCGCTGCGGCTGGAAAAATTCGTGATGTTTATAATTCTCATACTGATAGTGTTTGTTGCCGCGCTCAATATCGCCTCCAACCTGATTTTGCTGGGGGTTGAGAAGCTGCGCGACATAGGCATAATGCGCGCCATGGGCGCCCCGCCGGCGGTGATACGGCGCATTTTTCTGTGGGAAGGATTTCTAATCGGCACCACCGGAATTGCGCTGGGGCTGGCGCTGGGGTTTGCGCTGTGCTGGGTTATCGCCACCTTCAACATCGTGGAGCTGCCGGGCGATATTTACTACATAACCCGCGTGCCGGTGCAAATCAAATTATCCGACGTGGCCGCGATAATAATCGGCAGCTACGGACTCTGCTTTCTGGCCACGATATATCCCGCCAAACGCGCTTCTTCAGTTAGCCCGGTGGAAGCCATTCATTACGGCTAGCCTGAATGTTTCAGTTGGCGCGAGGACCGAGGCGAAAAAGCGCGAAATAATGCAGAACATAATGCAGTATGAAGCGATTTTTCGCCGAATCCCGCGGCCAACTGAAATTTTCAGGCTAGCGTTGGTCTATCACTTTGCGGATTTTGCCGGTGCGTTCTATGCGGGGGATTTTTCCGGCGGGGAGAATCTCTATTTCAGGCGGCTCCATCCAGCCCTGCTCAAGCGAATAGGCCAGATCTTTGCAGTTCCGGTGTATTGATTGCAGAAGCTTTTTTTCGGCGTCCGGCGGGGGGGGCTGGCCTTCTTTAAGCTCCGCACGGAGTTTCAGCCTGTCCTGCGGGCCGCGTTTTGAGATTTCCAGCTGGAAATTAAGGCTCAACTCCGGCAGGGCGGACACAGCCGTGCTTAAATCGTTGACGAATATATGCGCGCCGCCGGCGTGAATTCTGTCGTCGCAGCGGCCAAGCAGTTCAAAGCGGCGCGCGGCGCTGCCGCAGGCGCAAGTCCCGCCCGTCCAGCGGGCCAGGTCGCCGGCGCGGAAGCGGATTACCGGCATATGCTTTTTGTTGAGAACAGTCAGGACTATTTCGCCTATGGCTGCTTCGTCCGCTGTTTCGCATGGGCGCGGCTGCGGCAGGGGGATGGCGGTTTGCGGGTCTATTATTTCCATGAACTGCTCGTCCTCGCAAAGATGATGGATGGAGCCCGCGCAATGCGGGCATTGCCAGCCGACCACTCCCGTGTCAACCGTCGCATATCCCGCCGAGCGCATAATCGCGCCGGGAAAAACCGAGTTAAAATACTGCGCGGCTTCTTTGCCGGCGTATTCGCCGCCGTAGAAGACAAGCCGCAGCGGGAAACGACGCGCTTTGGGAAGCGTAGCGCAGTATTGCGCCAGCTTGAGCAGGAAAGACGGCAGCCCCAGCACCGCCGTAACCTGGAATTCATGCAGATAGCGGGCTATCTCCTCCACCGGCAGCGCGCTGCCTATGGGGACCGAAACGGCGGGGGTTTTGGCCAGCGCCTTTTCAACCGAAATCCAGCTTGACCACAAATTGCCGGAGACAAACAGGTTTGCCGCCCTGTCGCTCTCGCACAGCCCGCCGCGCATGAAGCATTGCGCCAGCGCGCGGCTGACCCTGTCATACTCGCGCCCGTTGTAGAAAATGTATTTCGGATTGCCGGTGGAGCCGCCGCTGGCGAAAAATATCCCGCCGGTGGCCGGGCCGGTGAACATGCCGGAATTTTCGGGCGGGGTGTTGGCCAGAATGTCTTCCTTGAGCAGAAAAGGCAGCTTCCTGAAATCCTCCAGCGACTCTATGCGCCCGCTGCCCGCGAAATGCCGCTTGTAAAACGGACTATTGGCGCGCGCGTATTCCACTATGGCCGATAACTTGTCCAGCGCGGAAGGCAGGCCCTCTATTCCGGCAAAACGCACCAGCTCCCGCATCGGGAAAACGCCGTCATGCGGCGAACCGGCGGGAGCCTCCAGCATGGCGCCGATATCCGTTATCCGCGCCACGCCCAGCGGGACCAGCCGGCGGGCGATGCCGGTTTTTTCAGCCAATGTGCCCGCCACGCCCGCGGTCTGTATAAGCCCGCGCATGGCCGCGGTCTGTTTTTCTATCTCGTCCAGCGAGGAAACGCATTTCACATACAGCGTCCTGTTCTGCGGCGAGACCGAGAATTTCGGCGATTTTTCCGAGATGACGGTCCAGTCCGTCTTCGGGAACGCGCTTTCCACATAGGCGGCGTTCACCGCCATGTCTATTTTAGCGAGTTCGCGCGCTTTGGTGATTTCAACCTGCTCGTCAACGGAGAGTTTGGCGGGGGGCAGCTCGCCCGCAAGTTGCGCGAAGGCGCGCGCCAGCGCGCGGACAAAATCTTTCGCCAGCGGGTCCCGCTCATGCAGCTCCGGCGAGACTATATAGACGCAATGCGGCGAGGCGCAGGCGCTCTGCTCCCAGAGGCTTGCCTGCCGCGCGGCCTGCATGGCCAGCGCGTCCGCGCCGCGCGATTTCATGGCCGAGGGCATTATCACCGCGAAGCTAGTCTTGGGCCCGAAGCCTATCACATGTGCGGACGCCGGCGCGGCCTTGCGCCAGCCGCGCACCGCCTCCCCGCCGCCCCAGACTACTATCGCGTCCGCATGGCGGGCTATGGCTTCTTCAACATCGGCGGAGCCGCCGGGCCAGTTCAGCACGGCGATTGAGGAGGATAAAACGCCTGTCTTATCGCAGGTTTTCAGCGCCTGCGCGAAATGCACGGCGGATTCAACGCCCCCGCTTGCCGTTTTGACTATGTTGACGTTGCGCGTCAGCATTCCCATCACAAGCGAATCCAGTATTCCCAGAAACACGTTTCCCGCCCCGATATGCAGCGCCACGCCGCGCGGCGCCGCGGTTACAAGCCCGTCATAGCCCGCGCGGGAGATGCAGGCGTCCAGGGCATTGGGAAGGAACAGCTCCAGCCGCAGCCGCCTGGACATTTCCGATTTGTCCAGCAGTTTAGGCAGCAGCGAAAGCGAGATTTCCACGGTTTCCCTTGAAAAACCGGAGGCCGCCGCCACCTGCCGGAATGCCCGTTTATACCAGAGGCTGTTTTTGTCGGCATAAAGCCTGCCGGTCGCGTGCAGCGTGTCCAGAATGTATTCAACAGGGACCTGCCGCATGGCGGGCAGCCGTTTCCCGGCCGCCAGGCCGAGTTTGTCGATATCGCCGGCGTTCCATTGATTTTTGCGGACGGTTTTGCCGAATATATAGGCGCTCATAGCAGCGTGGCCGCGGAAATGGCGCAGCCTTTAAGTTTTTTCACCCCCACCCGGCCCGCTATGCGCAGCACCGGCCCGCCGAGGCCGCAGGCGCAGCCTTTTTCAAGGCTTCCCAGGTCGGACGATAAAATGGATATGGACGGATAGCTGGACAAGTACGGCGTCATGAACTGCAAAAGCCCCGTCCTGCCGTATCCCATGTTTTCCAGCGAGGCGGGATGGCGGACTATGATTTTGCCGTATACCGGCACATGGAAATTGCCCAGCGGGCAGTCCACATAAGGCACGCCGTGCTCCACCATGCCGAACAGGTCGCGCACTTTGGCGGTTTTAAGCCCCAGCGCGGCGGCCAGCCGGCGGCGCATTTCTGTTTTATCCAGGGCGCGGTCCTGGTTGTCTTTCCACCCGCCGCCGGTGATGACCCAGCCGGAAGGGTTCAGCCGCGCGTTCCTGCCGTGCTTTTTCCTGAAGGCGGCGCACAGCGCCAGCGCATGGGCTGGGAATCCGACTATCCGTGTCTGCCTTCCCCGTTTTTCAAAACGCTCCAGCGCGGCCAGCGCGCCTTCTTGGTCAAAAAAGAACCCGCCGCCCGACGGCCTGATGGCGTAGAAAACCTCTCCGGTTCCGGTAAGCCCGGTCAGCAGTTCGTCGGTGAAGGCGGTGCCCAGGTTTTTTGCGGCGCGCGGGTCATAGGTAAAGCACAGGTAATCCGCGCGGGATTTGGCATCCGCCATGCCCAGCCCGTTAAACACCTGCCAGGCCATTCTCCGCACCCGCAGCAGCGAGGCCTTGTCCAGCGCCATTCTGCTTTTCTGGCCCGATGTGCCGCTGGAGGTCAGCTCCAGCGCGATTTCGCTGCGTGGAATGCCGCACAAATCGCGCTCCTTGAACGCGGAAACGCCGATAAACGGGATTTTCACGATGTCGGCGGAGGTCTTTATATCCTCCGGCGAAAACCCGGCCTGCCGCCACAATCCCGCGAAATGCCGCTCCCGCCTGAAATGTATGGCCGCGCTTTCGCGCATGGCTTCCAGAAACAGCCGCTCCGCCTGCGGCGAATAGTCAAAAGGCGGGCATTCCAGCAGCCCTGCCATGCGGCTTTTGTCGGACAGCGGGCGGGCTATGGGCGATGACAAAGTCATTTTTTACCCGTAAGCGCGGTTTCTATGTAGAGCTTGTCCCAGATTTGCAGGTATTGCTTCAGATACTGCCGGTATGCCGGCATGAGGCTTACGTTGCGGAAATCCAGCATGTCAAAGGAATGCGAGAATATGATGTAATCCCACCGCTTGCCGCCGTGCAGCCGCATGGCGGGAAAATACGCGCTGGGCAGAAAACGCGCGTGCAGCGCCTGCTGCTGCAATTGCGGCGAATAGGCGTCCACCAGATGCTCCACATAGCTCACTTTCAGCTCGCGCAGCGCGTTTGCCGCGCTGCGCAGTATGACGGAGAGGTCCTTTTCCTCGCTCCTGCCACCCAGAATCGCGCTGTAGCCGTCCTTTTCGCTGTAGTGGATATATATCTCGGTTTTCTGGTCATGCGACAGCAGAATCAGGTTCGGCTCGTGAAACGGGACGTAGGCGTTTTCAAAAACGCCGGAGTTGCCGTGCGCGCGCCAGCGGTGCGCGGCGAAGTGCGGGGCGTCTATAATCTCAAAGGGAATCTGGGGAGCGTTTTTTACGGGCGGCTCGCGCCCGGAATCCTCCGCGCGGACTAGTTCGGGTTTTTCAAGCTCCACCCCGAATTTCGCCAGCGACTGGCCGGCCAGCCGGTGCAGCGGCTCCAGTTCCTCCAGCAGTACGGCGGGGGCGCGCCTGTGCTGCCAGGACTGCGGAATGAAATGCCCCGCCAGGCAGTGTGTTTCGTTCTCAAAAACCTTGTGCGCGTTCGGGAATATCCCCAGCGGCGCAAACCCCAGCCCCTCTGTAAGCTGCTGCGGCGCGGTGTTGGCGGTGCGGGTGGTGGCGTAGACGACATCGGCCCAGCCGGCGGAGATTATCGCGTCCAGAATAAACCGCATCAGCGTGTTAGCCAGGTTGAGCTTGCGATACTCGTTTGAAACCACCGCCCCCAGCGCCTTGGAAATCCGTTGGGTGCGGTCCAGCGTGTAAAACAGGCTGGCGATGATGCGGCCCTCGTGTTCGCCGACAAGCCAGAAATAATCGTCGCTGGCGATGGCTTTTTTCATTTTCTCGCGGTCGGTTACCACCGACACCGAGTAGCTGGAGCCGTAAACTTCCGAATAAAGCGCCTGTATGCGGCGGGCGTCCTCGGAGCGCGCGTTGCGCACGCGGATTTCGCGCCCTTCCGTGCCGGAATCTATAAGCATCTCCACATGTTTCAAAGCCATCGGAAAAACCCCCTGCCGGAACCCTGTCCCACGATAATATTATATAAAAACCGCGGCGGCATAGCGCATCACCTGAAAGTTTCAGTTGGCGCGAGGACCGAGGCGAAAAAGCGCGAAATAATGCCGGACAAAATTATCCGCGCGCGCCTCACTGCACGAAAGGATAATTTTGTGAAGGCAGTATGAAGCGATTTTTCGCCGAATTCCGCGGCCAACTGCAATTTCCGGGCTTATGACTGCCTCAGCGAACAGGGAAAGGTCAGCAGATGAAACACGGCAATTGAGAAGAAGCGCGGCCTATTGCGCAAACGCCTGTTTGAGCCGGGCGGGCGGCACCACCGTAAACCCGTTATCCTTCAGCCAGGGAAGGAGTTTGACAACCACGGCCCGGCTTTGCGGATGCACATCATGCATAAGCACTATCCCTTTTCCGCGCTGCCTGATCATTGAGGTAAGCTTGGAAAACAACTCGCCGGGATTTTTTGTTTTCCAGTCCTCGGAATCTATGGTCCAGCCTACGGGAATGAGCTTCAGCTTCCTGTATATTTTTTTGGCATCCTCCGGGCGCAGGCTGCCGTAGGGCGGGCGGAAAAACCGCGGCGCCTTGCCCGTAGCTTCGGTTACGCGCTCTATGCCGCCTTTTATGTCAAATTGCACGGTGTCCCAGTCCAATGATGTATAGGGGTTGCCGCGGTCGTCCGGCGTGGCGTGGAAATACCCGTGAACGCCGACCGTTATCCCGTGTCCGCTCTCACTCGCCGCAAGAGACTTGGCGGCTTCGCTCTCCAATTTGGAGCCAAGCACAAAAAACAATGCCGGAGCATGCGCTTTCCTGAGGGCTTCAACGATGCTTTTCGTATTATCAGGGGCCGGTCCGTCGTCAAATGTCAGTATAATTTCCCCGGGGTTGAGGAAGTCGTCTTTCTGATTCAGAAACGGACGGCCCTGGGTATCGTTTGTAAAGGTGGCATACCCGCTGCCGGATGCTGCGGAAAATCCCGCGTTTGCCGCCTCATATCTGCGCTCCGGGCCGGTTTCCTGGGCATTGCTGTAGCTCATACCGGCAGGCTCCGGTATTTGCTGCGCCGCATCCGCCGTTGCGGCCCAGTTCCCTGCATCCTGAGCGTGTGCGGACGGCAACGAAACAGCAATCAGCAGCGCAACCGCCGCGTATTTACCCACGCTATCACTCCTCCGCGCGGCGCTGCAAACGCGCCGCGCTTTCCCAATATTTTCAGCAGAAAAAGGGGGGGTTATTTGCCGCCCCATGTGCGCACAGGGCCCACGTCCACATGGGCAAAACTTGAGTATTTGCCGCAGCCGCCCGCTTTCAGTTTCACGCAGGCCTGATACATCTTGTCCGCCGAAGCGCCCTGCACCTGTATATCGGCCGCATTGCCTTTCATGTGCTGGCTCTGGCTTGCCCCGCCCACCATGGAATTCAGCTTGGGGCTTCTGTAGCCGCTGTTGAGCGTTACTTTCACATTGCCGCCTTTGCTGCCGGAAGACTCCGCCGCCACGGCTCCTATAAGCTGTATGAGTTTCTGCGGGATATCGTGCTCCTGCTTGGTCAGCCGGCAACGGAACACTTTCTTGACCTGTCCCATGGAGGAGGAATCAACCTTGCCGTTATTGACCTTGATGGTTACGCTCCCGCTCCCGTGGGACGAGGTTATGGTGAACTGTTTTATTTTGCCCATCTTGGATTCCAGCTTGGGGTCGGATTTTCCGCCGCCGGATTTTCCGGCAGAGGCCTCTTCTATGCCGCCGCCCGATCCGCCGCTGGTGTCTCCTCCGTCGCCGCCTCCGCCTCCGCCGCCCTGTCTGGCGTCGTCCAGCAGGTCTTCCGCGTATTCCTTGGCTTCTTTCTCATCCTTGAAAGCGCCTTTATTCACAAGGCCCTTGGGACCGTAGCTGGCCATCAGATTGCTGGTAACCTCGTCCAGAGTCTTCAACTGCACTGCTTTGTCATCGGGTTTGGGAGTCTGGGCTTCCTCTCCGCCGCCGGCCCCGGGCGCGCCGCCGCCTGAAGAGCCTGCGCCGGAAGAGGCTGTGGCGCCGGGCAGGTCTCCCATTGCCGGGGAGGAATCCGTTCTTTCCTCGCTTGCGAATTTGGGCTCGCTGAACTCCCTGCCTTCCGGCGCGGAACCCTGCGCGCCGGAGGACGAAGCCTGCTCGGTTCCTGAATCGTTGCGGGTTACCTGCGGACCGTTCCGCAATGCGGTGCCGGTGCTAAGCTCCGCCGCTTTCTGCGGCTGCATGTCCCGCTGCTGCGGGGGCTGTTGCTGCGCGTTGTCCTGCGGTCTGTGAAAGCTGTATGCCGCGTTATCGGTTTTGACAGGCTCGCCCTGCCTTTCGGGGGGGCGGAAATCAACCGCATAATCGCCGGCCGCGCACGGCGCGCACGCGGCGAGGGCGACAACAACAAGAGGCCGGAGCAAATTCGTTTTCATGGCGCTAGTATAGCCCCTGTCCGCTAATTCCGCAAGGGCCTTTTCGCATCGCGGAAAAATGCGGTTTCCCCGAATGAAGCTACCGTGGTTTTTGTCCCAAAACCTGTTATTGATGCCTGCATAAATAAAGCCTATGCGACTGAGCCGATTTCGCAGCGAAACAAGAAGCCAAAGGCCGGACATACTGTCCGTATGTCCAGCCTTTGGCGACGCGGTTGCAGCCCGAAAGCGGCTCAGCCCCTTCGGGGAGGCCCGCCTTCAGGCCGCGCACGTCGTTGCGGCTGTTTGCAGTGCGGACAGCACAGCGGCGCAGCCGCGCCTGGCGCGCGGCCTGAATTCGGGCCTTCGCATGGGCTTTTATTTACCTGAAAGTTTCAGTTGGCGCGAGGACCGAGGCGAAAAAGCGCAAAATAATGCCGAACAAAATTATCCGCGCGTGCTCCACGGCACGAAAGGATAATTTTGTGAAGGCAGTATGAAGCTATTTTTCGCCGAATCCCGCGGCCAACTGAAATTTCCAGGTTTATGCAGACATCAATAGCCGCAGGGCTTGCGCAGCACCAGCAGCAGTTTTCCGGCGACGGCGATTTCCTCCGGTTTAAGCCTGCGCGTCCTGCCACCTATGGCGGTTATCTCCGCGCAATTCCCGTCAACCCAGCGTAAAACGCCGATGGTGTACTCCTCGTCTCTGTGGACAAGGGCGATGCTGCCGTCTTCGGCAAAAGACGTCAAGGCTACAAGCAGATATTCCCCGTCCGCCGCCAGCGGTTTTAGCCCGCCGCCTCTTACGCGCAACGCCACGGTCTGCCGCTGCCCGCCGTGCTGCGGCACGGGCAGAAACTCCTCCGCAACCATGGACGGGATGTCCCGCATTCGGAATTCCGGGCCGGATATGGAAGCTGCAACCGCCGTGTACTCCGCCGGGCCCGGCGCGGCCGCGCGCGCATGGTTTTGCGCGCTGTCGCGCAGTTCCAGTTTCACGGGGGAGGCGCTGTTGCAGCGGAGAGAGGGAGGAATATCGTCAATGGTCAGGGGGATGCCGGCGCGCTCGCGGCGGCTGCAGTCAAGCGCGGATATAAGCTCGTCCACGGAAACACCCAGCTCTGCGGCCACGCGAAGCCGCATGTCGCTGGAGGGGGTGCAGCGTCCGGAATTCCAATGGCAAACGTTGTAAATGCCGGTGTCAAGCGCCTGCGCCAGCTTTTTCTGCGCGCCTGCGCTTTTGCCGCCGTTGTATCTGGCAAGCAGTTCCGCGAATGTCATGGCACGATTCATAATCCCCTCCGCATCGTGAATATTCCACCGCTTGACAACTGGTCCAAGTTGTCGTATACTTGTACTGTTGGGGCGTGCAACTTTGCGCCTGTTCCAAAGCGCGGCATTATAGCCGTTTTTTCAGTCGGAAACAAGTCCGAGAATTATCCAATGCAAGATGAGCCTGAAGGAATGCTCGTTTCCAACACAAGATGAGCCTGAACCGCGCTGAAATCGTCCGTTTGCGCTCTGTCGTTCGTAAACTAAGCCATGACGCTGGAAATG